>CAYXHK010000023.1:0-16214 GCA_964464665.1 uncultured Syntrophomonadaceae bacterium | reverse complement strand
GCGTTGGCCAAAAACCTCCCCAGTCCGAAGACTGGAACGCCGCCTACAGACGGGCTACGCTGGAGCTATCTCGATGAACTTCGCCGTACGGTCTCCGAGAATTGACCGCTAGGCTAGTCTGCTAAGTGACGCCCCGACCCCGAATCACAGACAAATCCAGGCGAGACGTAGCTGCCTTAAGCAGCTAATGCGTAATTATCGTTTGCAGTTATAAATTTTCCACCGTATTACGGGCTAGTGGAATCCCGACTCGCTGCTCCTGCCACCAATTCCCCCGTCGAAACCATTACATCCCCATGATGATCAACGATGATCCATGATGGTGATTGATTACAGTGATTTGATAATCTAATTGTGGCTGGTAAAATTGCTGATTACTAATTGCTGATTACAGATTACTTTTACCGATTACATTATCGATTACGTCATATCAATAACTACGATGATATCTGCTTCATACATTTAGATTGATTCTTATACAAGATTATTATAACACGGGATATCATTAAAGGCTAGTCGAAATAATAACCCTACATGCTAATCTAAACGATTAACTGGGATGCTAATCCGTTCGGTTTACCGCTTAGTCCTCTAATCTTCCGCTAGCTTAACCTCTTTCCCCTTTAGACCCTAAATCTCCCGCTAGCTTAGCCTTTTTCCCTTTCGCGAACTGCACGCCGGATTTCCCGCTGAGCATCTCGTTCGGCGATATCCTCCCGTTTATCATGCAGTTTCTTCCCTTTGGCCAGAGCCAACTCCATCTTCGCTTTGCCTTGTTTAAAGTAAATGCGCAGCGGGATGAGAGTCATGCCTTGCTGCTGAACTTTGCCAAACAAACGGTTTATCTCGTGACGGTGCAGCAACAGTTTACGGGGCCGCAGCGGCTCGTGATTAAATCGATTTCCCTGTTCGTAAGGACTGATGTGCAGATTAACCGCATAGACTTCGCCATTGCGCACCTCGGCATAACTGTCTTTTAAGTTGGCTTTACCCGCCCGCAGGGATTTAACTTCGGTTCCCTGCAAGGCAATCCCGACTTCCAGCGTTTCTTCAATGTGGTAGTCATGACGGGCCTTGCGATTTTCTATTCTGATTGCTTCCTTTTTTTGTTTACCGGTTTTGTTTGGAACCGCCATAAACACCACCCCTCCCTGAACTTGTTCGCGTTAAGATCTTAAAACACAACTATAAAACACAACCTGATAACCAGCTCAACTCTCAATTCTATACTCCTGAATAAAACCTAAAGAAATCTTCAGGTGAAACAAGCCAGATAAATAAGCCAGTCTGACAATTTTTGGTCAATTAACCGAGTGTCCGGTAATTATACGCACTCTCTTTGTTAATGTCAATGACCCCATATCCTTGTCAAAAACCTCTACTGATCAATGACTCAATTTACGGTTCATCAGTTACTTAATTGACCGTCGTTATAGCTTACTGGAAGCAAGGGGATGTTCTTTTTCTTCCTTTTGCTTCGCTTCAATCACTAACCTTATTTTCATTGGTGGTTGTGTCTTATAGGCATGGGTGGTTAGCCCAAAATAACTAATCAGTTAGTTCAAAGTCGATTTGCCGCTGGTCAACATTGACCCGCACCAAATCCACCTGTACCGGATCGCCGATCCTAAACCGCCGTTTGGTGCGCTCGCCAATCAAGGAAGGCGGACATTCCACATAAACGTAATAATCATCATCTAAAGAGGCTACATGCACCAGCCCCTCCACTAAATTCTCCAGTTCCACAAACATGCCGAAAGAGGTCACGCCGGAAACAATTCCGGAGAAGGTTTCGCCCACGTGCTGCTGCATGTATTCGACCTTCTTCATTTCCACGCTTTCCCGTTCCGCTTCCTCCGCCGCCCGCTCCCGCACCGATGATTCTTCGGCGATCTGCGGGATGTTTTGGCTCAGCCAGGTCAACATCTCATTTCGGGCCGCGTCTTTGGCCGCATCCCCGGTCTTGGCGAACCATTTGCCCAGCATCGCTTTTTTGTCCTGATCTAGCAGCGCCAAGGCATCATCAGTAATTCTAGCCGTCGAGGGCTCCGGATTTAAACTCAGCCTATCCCCGCTGTCTTCCTTAGCGATTTCAAAGGCAAAATCCTCTGCGCCTGCTGCTTGATTATATGCTCCCGCCCTGCGCTTTCCGGCTTCCCACCGTTTCCCAGATCCCAATTCAGTCACTCCGTTGTACTGCCGGATATCGTTTCGCGGCCGCCACTCCCGCGGTTCAAAATACCCTTCGTCCGGAATGGAGGCCCTAAGAACCCGGTGCACAATTAGGTCGGGGTAACGCCGAATCGGCGAAGTAAAATGGGTATAATACTTAGTCGCCAAACCGAAATGACCAAGCGGAGCGGACGCGTAGCGCGCATGCCGCATGGCCCGCAGCAGCAGGGTATTGATCAGCCTTTCCTCCGGCCGTCCTTTCACTTGCAGCAACAGCTGCTGGAACATCCGGGTGTGGATCTTGCGGCCCCGTGGCAAACTGTACCCCAACGCCTCCAAGGATCGGTTCACTTCTTCCAGTTTATCCAGTTCCGGATCCTCGTGCACCCGATAGATCCCCGGCAACCGCTGTATCGACATATAAGTCGCCGTTGTCTCGTTCGCCGCCAGCATAAACTCTTCTATTATCTCGTCCGCCAAAGAACGCGGATACTGGAGTAAATCAATCGGCCGGCCTACATCATCTAAACAGACCTTACACTCGGGCAGATCAAAATCCAAAGCCCCACGAGCAAAACGGCGTTTGCGGAGGATTTGGCTCAGCTGCTCCATAACTTGAAAATCCTGCACCAGATAAGCGTAACGCTCAAGCACCTCCGGGTCTTTATCGAGTATAATTTTTCGCACATTAGTGTAAGTCATTCTTTCCATAGTGCGAATTACCGAAGGAAAGATGCTGTAAGCCAGTCTATCTCCGCGCGCGTCAATTTCCATAAAAACGGACATGGTCAGCCGATTGACCTGGGGATTCAAGCTGCAAATCCCGTTAGACAGTTCCGGAGGCAGCATCGGGATCACCCGATCCACCAAATAAACACTGGTTCCGCGCCGCGCCGCCTCTTGATCCAAGGCGCTGCCCCGGCGCACATAATGCGACACATCAGCGATATGCACACCCAGCAAGTAGTTTCCGCTTGGCAAAATCTGCACCGAAACCGCGTCATCCAGGTCTTTGGCATCTTCCCCGTCAATGGTGACAATCGGCAAATGACGCAGATCGTAGCGGCCGCCCAGATCCTCCTCCCTAACCTCCGTTGCAGTCCAGGTAACCTCCCCCTGCACCTTTTTGGGGAACTGTTCTGGCAGATTAAACTTGCGAATAATCGATAGAACATCGACTCCGGGAGTATCTTTGGCACCCAGCACTTCGATAATCTTCCCTTCCGGGCTGCGCCGCTGATCCGGCCAGCGGGTAATCTCCACGACTACCTTATCCCCGGACTGCGCCGTAAAGGCGTCTTCCCGGGCAATGAAAATATCCCAGTTAATTCGGGCTTCATCCGGCGTAACCACGCCTATGCGGCCGCTGACTTGGTATGTGCCCACCAACCGCGTATTGCCGTGCTCCAGCACCCGAACAATTTCACCTTCGAGCCGGGCCCCCTTATCCGTCGCTTCCCTTACCCGCACCACAACTCTATCCTGATGCATGGCTCCGTTTAAGTCTTCGCCCCGCACATAAACATCCGGCATTGGTTCCGTAGGCGGCTGCTCTTTATTTACCTCGGGGATGACGAACGCGAATCCCCGCGGGTGTCCTTGCAGCCGTCCCGTTACATAGTGCAGCTGCGCCGGCAAAGCATACCGGCCTTTTTTCGTTACCACAATTTGGCCCTTTTTCTCTAAGCGATGCAGGAGGGCTATAAATTTCGCGCTGCGCGAAGCCTTTAACTTCCAGGCCAACTCATCGGCGGTCATAGGCTTATAAGTAGGCTGCTGCATATAATTCAGCAATTCTTCCTTATTTATAGTTTTGGTCTTTATCTTTTTCAACCGTTAAGTACCCCTTTATATTGTTTTAAGTTAGCGTTTAATCTGTTCTGTTCCATGGCTTGCGTTTGATCCATGGCCTGCGTTTCATTCGCTCCAAGTCCAGTTTAAAAGCCTTGCTTTATTTTTCTGTTTATATTTCTCAATTTATATCCTTCATGTTTCTATTCATCATCTAGTTTCTATTCTTCCTTTATTTTTCCTGTTTCTATTCATCTATTCTCTATTCTTCCTGTTTCTTTCCATTTATAACCTGCTTTTATTACCTGCTTTTTTTGTTTTTTCGGTCCCCTGTTAATTCTTGCCTTTATGTTTATTCTTGTATGCTCTTTTCGGTATTATTGTCAGTATTATAATCAGTATTATTTTCAATAAATTCAAAGATCGTCCGCCAGACCATTTCGCTCTCCGCGCCCAGCGAAACCAGGTGCGGCGCCTCCTTAAGCCAAAGCAGCTGTTTACTGGACGAACCGATATATTTATAAAGATACTCTCCGCTAACCGGGAGCACCGTTTCATCCGCCTCCGACTGGATGATCAAGGTGGGCGCTTTCACCTGCGGGAGCCGACGCCGTACCGCCTTGACCAACTGCATCAGGTTCGCGACTCCATTCAGCGGCATCTCCGGATAAGAAAACCTTAGTGCGTCAGCTGCTGCTTGGTAAGCCGGCTCATGGTTTTTCGGGGCACTGGTGACAAACCAGCGTAGCAGGGAGCAAAAACGCGCGTGCCGGTTTTGCATAAAAATCGGGGAGTTGATGGTTACCACGCCGGCAATCGGAATTCTCGACTGAGACTGCGGCTGCAGTTTAGATTGCGCTTGCGACTGCGGCTGTTGTGCCTGAGGCTGCAGTTGCCCCGCTTCCCGCGCCGACTCCTCCGTAGCCAACATTAGGCCCAGCAAACCGCCCATCGATATACCAATTAAAAATATCCGTTCAATCGGCTCTTCCCGCAGCCGGCTTAATGCAGCCGTAGCGCTTTGCAGCCAATCCTGCCAACCGATCGCGACCAAATCTTCCACCCGGGTGCCATGGCCGGCCAAAAGCGGCGCCGCCACCATGCACCCCCGCTCCGCCAGGTATTTCCCCAGAGGCAGCAGTTCCGGCGGTGAACCGGTAAATCCATGAATCAATAAACAACCAGTATTTCGGAAACAACCAGTATCTTGTCCCTGAAAAAAGTAAGGTTGGGCCGCCGGGTGCACCCCGGCCATCGATGCTGCAGCCAATGCAATTATCCCCTTCCCGTTCAATCCGTTCCCTGCCATCGCTCCATTTACTTCCTGCCCATGCAAAAATTCTTATCCGGGCCAAATTGCTTCCTGCTTACCCTTTCACGCCACGCCATACAAAAAAGTGTTGAGTTTCCTCAACACTTCTTATTTCTTCATTCTAAAACAAACCTTTTAATTAAGGAAGCAAAGCCAAGATCAAGGTCAAAAGCAAGAAGGAAATGGCCAGGATGGTGGAAATCCGGCTAAACAGATCGTCCATTCCTTTTTTCTTGCCAAATACTTGTTCCGCGCCGCCCGTGATAGACCCGGAAAGACCAGCGCTCTTTCCTGATTGAAGAAGAACTGTTGAAATAAGACCAAGGGAAACCAATACTTGTAAAATGAGTAATGCCGTTTTCATCTAAAACCTTCACCTCCCGAGAGAAATCCGTACATATCATTATTTGTCTATAAATTACAAGTTTAACATTCGTATTTTAGCATACCCTGTTCAGAAACACAACCTGACCCGCCAACTACCCAGGCTTATATTTTTGGTTAGAGTGTCAAAAGGCGCTTTTCGCTAAAACACCGCTCAACTATTAATACTAAATGGGTTTGGCGCATCAATACAGCCTATATTTTGGCCGGCTTTCTCCACTTTGCCAGCCTAGATGCCGTTTAATTGGGATTGTATTTTTCTGATTATGGTGCTAATTAATATTTAACCTTTTGACACCTCAATCATTTTTTATAGTTTTTATATATCCCACAAAAGTTGGATGTCGTTTTACCATTATTAATGATAACCTTTTGGGTGGCCCCATGCTTTTACCCCATGCTTTTAAAGCCTTAGCCTATAATTTTAGAACTGATTCAGCGAATCCAATTAGATCGTCAAGATGAATGTCAATGATTTTTTGCACGATCTGTAAATTAAGATGTTGATAATCGTGAACCGCAATATTACGAAAACCTACCATTGCCATTAATATACCAGCGATTCCTTCATCCAGTAAGCCATTTTTCCGGAGAATATCGAAGACATCCCGACTACTCTGAGGAATTCCCAAACCCTTTTCAGAAACAAGATGCATGGCCAGGTCAATACAAGCCTCACAAGCCCGCTGGATATTTAATACGATTGAGTCTTGCTTGGTTAGATTATCCAGATTACGCGGATCACCGGCATATTCTGCTCTAATCCGCTGGATACAACGCTCTATAACTTGGATCTTATTCATAATCACATCATTTTGCATAGATGCTTCCTCTTTCTTGAATCCTTTTTATAATAGGAAGTCGCTCCTCATTAAGTTTAGCGTATTTCTTTAATACGGTCATGGTAAAGACCATGCGGCGATATTCATCCTGACAATAAATCACTTTCCCTTTGCTCACAATTTGAGCTTGAAAAACTGTCGAAACGGTAGTCAAATCAATCAAATCAACTTCTCGGCCTAGCCTCCCGGCTAACTCCTGTCCCAGCAGAAATAATTCATAAGATCCAAAATGCTGGTCACTTTCGTCCCTTAAAAAGGCAATGTCAATATCGCTGTCCGGCCGCATGTTCCCCTGGCCAGCGGTGCCAAAGATAATAATCAAGTATGGAGAAAGCTTCTCCAGCATAAACTGTCTGATCATATTGATTTGGGCTTCATTTAGCTGCATGGATATCGCTCCTCATTGTTAACCCGCGTTCTATTCAGTAAATAAAAATGATTAATACGAGGTTAACACCCATCAGTTCTTCTTGGGTTCGATTATACCAACTAATTACCTTTCCTATATCATACCTTAATTTACTAGTTTTAAAAAACTCCGCCATTACATAAAGTATGGCGGAGTTTTTTACAGTCGGATCGTTTAAAATTTATTAATTTTACTGCTTAACTATCGTAGCTATTGAGCTGAATTAAAGGGGACCATGGTCTTAGAACCATAGTCTGATCCGGTTTTAAATTATCGTTATTCGCCGTTATTACCGCTATTCATCATTATCATCGTTACTCGCCAGATAAACTGTTGTTCATTCCTAGGGCGGCGATAACCTACTAACCGCCCTACTTCTTCAGGTTATATAGAAGACTTCCAGGCCGCGATACTGGGCGCTTTACTTAAGTAGCTAAAAACTGCTTACCCTACTTCTTCAGGTTATAGAAGACTTCCAGGCCGCGATAGCGGGCGCTTTCAAAAAGTTCTTCTTCGATCCGCAGCAGCTGGTTGTACTTGGCCACCCGGTCGGAACGGGTAGGCGCGCCAGTTTTAATCTGACCGGCATTGACCGCTACCGCCACTTCCGCGATCGTGGAATCCTCGGTTTCGCCGCTGCGGTGGGAAACTATGGTCGTATAACCCGCCCGTTTGGCCATTTCAATCGTATCCAGGGTTTCGGTAAGCGTACCGATTTGGTTTAATTTGATCAAAATACTGTTGGCGATTCCGCGGTCAATCCCAATTTTTAAGCGTTTCGGATTGGTTACGAAAAGATCGTCCCCCATAATTTGAATCCGTTTGCCCAACCGTTCGGTCAACAGTTTCCAGCCATCCCAGTCATCTTCCGCCAAACCGTCTTCAATGGAAATGATCGGGTAGCGGTTTACCAGGTCTTCGTAAAAATCGACCATCTCTTCGGTAGTTCGGCTGATGCCGGTACTCTCAAACACATATTTGCCGTCTTTATAGAACTCGGTAGCTGCCGAGTCTAACGCTAAATAAACATCCTCCCCGGGGAGATAACCCGCCTGCTTGATCGCTTCCACAATAACTTCCAGGGCTTCTTCATTAGAGGCCAGGCTCGGCGCAAATCCGCCTTCGTCTCCCACCGCCGTGTTTAGACCTCTTTTCTTTAGGACGGACTTAAGATTATGGTAAATTTCCGCGCCCATTCTTAAGGCTTCGGCAAACGAATCAGCGCCCACCGGCAAAATCATAAATTCCTGAATATCCAAGTTATTATCGGCGTGTTTTCCGCCATTTAGGATGTTCATCATCGGCACCGGCAGTTCCTTGGCATTAATGCCGCCGATATAATTATAAAGCGGAATCTCCAGGTAATTAGCGGCGGCCTTAGCTACGGCCAAAGATACGCCCAGCGTGGCGTTGGCGCCCAGCTTCGCTTTGTTTGGGGTGCCGTCCAGTTCCAGTAGGATCTGATCAATTTCCAATTGGTCGAGACAACTCAATCCTTCAATTTCCGGAGCAATGATCGAATTAACGTTATCAACCGCATTCAAAACCCCTTTGCCAAGAAACCGGTCTTCTTCATTATCCCTTAATTCTACTGCTTCGTGCGCCCCGGTCGAAGCTCCCGAAGGCACCGCAGCCCGACCTAGAGTGCCGTCCTCCAAATAAACATCTACTTCTACTGTGGGATTGCCCCGAGAATCCAAAATCTCCCTGGCGATGATATCGCTGATAATGGACATGACCAGCCCTGCCTTTCTTGTTTAATTGCTTTGGTTTAATTGCTTTAAGCAAACTTTAGCTTTTTCAAATAATCTGTTCCGGTCCTGCTTAATCAACCGATTGTTTAAGTTTATTTCAACTGCGGCAACAGCAGACTGCGGCCCTTCATCTCCGGCGGCTGCGGTATAGCCAGAAGCTGCAGCAGCGTTGGCGCAATATCCTGCAGCGAGCCTGGTTTAAGCTCTGCTCCCCGATAATCCGGATCCACCAGAATCAAAGGTACCGGTCCCTTCGTATGGCAGGTAATCGGTTCCCCGGAATCCGGACAACGCATTTCTTCGGCATTGCCGTGGTCCGCCGCAATCACCGCGGCCCCGCCTTGTTCCAAAACCGCCCCAATCACCCGGCCAACACAGTCATCCAAAACCCCGATCGCTTCAATAGCGGCCTCAAGTACCCCGGTATGCCCCACCATATCCGCATTGGCGTAATTCATAATAATTACGTCATACTTACCCGACCGAATCTCCTCAAGCACTCGCTCCGTAACCTCTCTGGCGCTCATGGCCGGCTGCAAATCATAGGTCGCGACTTTCGGAGAAGGAATCAGCACCCGGTCTTCGCCTGCATTTGCCGCTTCCACCCCGCCGTTAAAGAAAAAGGTCACGTGCGCGTACTTCTCGGTTTCCGCAATCCGCAGCTGACGCAAGCCGTGTTGTTCCAGCACTTCCCCCAGGGTATTCGTAATATTTTGCGGCGGAAATGCCACCGGCGCCGGGATCGTTGCATCATACTGGGTCAGACAGACATAAAATACTGACGGTTGTTTAGCCCGGACAAAACCCGAGAAAACCGGATCCACAAAAGCCCGGGTGATTTCCCGCGCCCGGTCAGCCCGAAAATTAAAGAAAATAACCGAGTCTCCGTCCCGCACCGTCCCCAGAGGCGTTCCCTGAGCGTCGGTAATTACCGTGGGCTCCACAAATTCATCCGTAACGTCCGCCTGATAGGCTTTTTCTACAGCTTGCCGCGCTGATTCAGCTTTTACTCCTTCGCCTTCGGTAAACGCCCGGTAGTGTTTTTCCACCCGGTCCCAGCGCTGGTCTCGATCCATTCCCCAATACCGCCCGCCTACCGACGCAATCTGGCCGACTCCCAGTTCCCGCATTTTTTGTTCCAGGCGCTCAATATACTCCAGCGCGCTCTTTGGCGGCACATCCCGGCCGTCTAAAAAGGCCTGGACAAAGACCCGCTTCAACCCAAAATCCGCTGCCATCCTCAGCAAACCAAACAGATGCTCAATATCGCTGTGGACCCCTCCGTCCGAGAGCAGACCCATCAAGTGCAGCGCGGTATTATTCGTTTTCGCGTGCTGCATAGCCTCCGCCAACACCGGATTGCTGACCAATTCCCCTTTGCGCACCGCCAGGTCAATCCGGGTTAAATCCTGATAAACTATGCGGCCAGCCCCGATATTTAAATGCCCCACTTCCGAATTGCCCATTTGGCCAGCCGGCAAACCCACGCATTCGCCCGAGGTTTGCAGCACAGTATGGGGATACTCATCCAGCAAACGCTGGAAGCTGGGTGTTTTGGCGCAGGTAATGGCGTTGCAGCTGCCCGGGTCGCCTATTCCCCAGCCATCTAAAATCATCAGCAGCAGAGGGCGTTTCACTTTTCCCAAGCGCTCACCTCCATCCTGGTCATAATCAATAATAATTAATAATCGTAAACCCACTGTCTATTTTGCCCTTATTTAGAGGTATTATTAAGATTATTAATTTCTAATTATCTTTTCATTGTTTTTTAAGGAACCATAAATTCCGCATTTATCTTATCATTATTTAGCGTAGTCATTAATCAGATTAATCACTATTTGTCAGAATCATTAATACGGCACATTGATTCCGCATCAAGATTCTGCACGTCAATCAGCATCGTTGATAACGCATATTAAAACATTGATTCTGCTATTAACATATTAATTAACCCATTAATCCCGATCATTGGCTCTGCCAATTTACAATCTTGGCAAACGAATCGGCCTGCAAACTGGCTCCCCCGACCAAAACCCCGTCGATATTCGGTTGAGCCATCAGTTCTTTTATATTTTCCGGTTTAACGCTGCCGCCATACTGGATGCGCACCTGTTCCCCGACCGCAACCCCAAAGCGATGGCTTAGCTGCGCGCGGATAAAGCTGATCACTTCTTCAGCGTCTTGAGGGGTGGCGGTGCGACCGGTGCCGATTGCCCAGACCGGCTCATAAGCCACCACTACCAGGGCCGTCTGCTCCGCACTTAAACCGTCCAGGCCTTGCTCCAGCTGCCGCTGACAAACCGCGAAAGTAACCCCGGTTTCCCGTTCCGTCAAGGTTTCACCTAAGCAAAAAATGGGCGTCAGACCGGCTTTAAGCACTGCTTTTAAGCGGCGGTTAACCAGTTCGTCCGTTTCCCCGAAATACTGCCGTCGTTCGGAATGGCCGCAGATAACGTATTGACAGCCCAAATCCCGAAGCATTTCCGGGGAAACCTCTCCAGTATAAGCCCCTTCCGCTTCCCAAAAAACATGCTGTGCCCCAATTCGAATATCCGTGCCCCGGGCTGAACGCACGGCTGATTCCATGGCGGTAAACGGAGGGCAGATCACGATTTCAGGCTTCAGACCTGATGCTGACGCTGACGTTGGCACTGGAACCAATGCCGGCTTCGCACCTGACACCGATGCCGAACCTGACATCTGCGCCGAGTCCAACCCCAATATCGTCCTCGACTTCTCACCTGGCGCTGACTCCGCACCTTGCACCGAGTCTGACTCCGCACTCGTTGCCAGCGCGATCTGTCGGCTGAGTTCCTGAATAAAGCGCTCCGCCTCACCCCGCAGCTTATACATTTTCCAATTTCCCGCAATAACCGGGATGCGCATTTGCTGTTCCCACCCTCATTAACGTTATTCAGCGTTAGCTAGAGTTGTTCGAAAACTTGCTTTTATATCTATCCGTTATAAATATACCCGTTTTAATCTATCCGACATAAACGGTCGTATCGATAGAGTTCCTGCAAAATTATCGCAAGGAATAGACTACATTTTATCCGTTATTAATCTATCAGTTACCCGATCGCGTCTATAGAGCCATTGGGTGGCAGAGTTCGTGCCTCGTGGTATGCCATAGCTATCCGTTATGACCAATCGCGTCGATAGAGCCAGCCGGCTTGTTGCGGCATTACTTTGCGGCCAAGACCGCTACGCCCGGGAGTTCCCGGCCTTCCAGAAACTCTAAGGAAGCGCCGCCCCCGGTCGAAATATGGGTAATCCGATCCGCCACCTTGGCCTTTTCCACCGCAGCGACTGAATCGCCCCCGCCAATCACCGTAACCGCATCGACTTCCGCCATTACACGGGCAATTTCCTCCGTGCCCCGGGCAAAGGGTTCCATTTCAAAAACCCCCATCGGCCCATTCCACAAGATGGTCCGACACTCCTTACAGACCGTCGCAAACCGATTTATCGTCTGCGGCCCGATATCCAGGATCATCCAGTCAGCTGGAACCTCCTGAACGGAAACCACCTTTGTCTGCGCGTCTTCGGCCATTTTATCCGCGACCACCAGGTCCTCAGGCAGCAGCAGGCGCACCCCTTCCTGACGGGCGATATCCATTAAACGCCGGGCAAATGCCAACTGGTCGTTTTCTACCAGCGAATTGCCGACTTCCAGACCGCCGGCTTTAAGGAAGGTATTGGCCATGCCCCCGCCCACGGCCAGGGCATCGACTTTGCCCATAAAGTTTTCCAGCAGCTTTATTTTGTCCGAAACCTTGGCTCCTCCGATAATCGCCAGCAAAGGCCGTTCCGGGTAAGTCAGCACCTTGCTCAGCGCCTTCACCTCTTTTTGCATCAAAAGGCCGGCCGCTGACGGCAAAAAGGCCGCCATCCCGGCAGTCGAGGCATGCGCCCGGTGAGCTGCGCCAAAAGCATCGTTAATATAAACCTCCGCCAGTTCCGCTAACTGCCGGGCAAACACGGGGTCATTTTTTTCTTCCCCCGGGTAAAAACGGAGGTTCTCCAGGAGGAGCACCTCCCCCGGTTTAAGCTGTCTGACCAGAGCCTTCGTTTCTTCGCCAATACAATCCCTGGCCATAATAACCGGCCGGCCCAGCAACTCCTCTAAGCGCCGGGCTGCCATCTTTAAACTGTATTTTTCCTTGAATTCACCCTTGGGACGCCCAAAATGACTGGCCAGGATAATCCTGGCCCCCTTATCTCTCAGGTACTGAATGGTCGGCAGGGCGGCACGGATCCGGGTATCATCAGTAATCTCCTGCTGCTCGTTCACCGGCACGTTAAAATCCACCCTGACAAACACCCGCTTGCCGGCGACCTCCAACTCCTGAATCCCCAGGGGCATTATTGCCATTTAGTCTAAACCTCCATTTACGGTTACTGCGTTAAGAATGATGATGCATAAGAATGGTAATGCATAAAAACGGTGACGATGCATGCGTATTTCTTGGTTCGATAGTTGCTGCAGCTTAGTAATTCGTAAACAGCTATTTAAATGGTCGGTTCCCAAATGACTCAAGCGGTTCCCAAATGACTCAATCAATCAAGCTATCCGCCCGCATTCTTTTCTTTTAATGCCGGGTCTAGGCAGGATTGATGTCATATTACTGCGATCCCTTATTACTGCGATGTTATATTGTAGCAATGTCATATTTATAAGCCTTTGGAAATAATATACTCGGCCATATCGATGCAGCGCACCGAATAGCCCCACTCGTTGTCGTACCAGGCTACGGCTTTGACCATGGTCCCATCCATTACCATCGTGGATAAACTGTCAATGATACAGGAATGAGGATCCCCGTTGTAATCCCGGGAAACAGTCGGTTCATCAGAATAGAACATGATGCCCTTTAATTCTCCGTCCGCCGCTGCCTTAAAAGCCGCGTTTACTTCTTCCGCGCTGGTGGCCTTAGCCACATCTGCTACCAAGTCCACCATCGAAACATTGGGGGTAGGCACCCGCACCGCCATCCCGTTCATTTTCCCCTTCAGCTCAGGGATAACCAGACCGAGCGCTTTAGCTGCCCCGGTAGTCGTTGGAATCATCGACAGAGCGGCCGCCCGAGCCCGACGCAGATCTTTGTGGGCTAAATCCAAAACCCGCTGGTCATTAGTATAAGAATGGATGGTGGTCATCAACGCTCGCTGAATATTAAAATTCTGGTGCAGCACCTTGGTTAAGGGCGCCAGACAATTGGTCGTGCAGGAACCATTGGAGATGATGTGGTGCTTCGCCGGGTCGTAAAGCTCCTGGTTGACCCCCATCACCATGGTGATATCTTCCCCCTTGGCCGGCGCCGAAATGATCACCTTTTGCGCCCCGGCTTCGATGTGCTTAGCCGCCAGTTTCGCTTCCGTAAACCGGCCAGTTGACTCGATAACCACTTGCACCCCAAGTTCCTTCCAGGGAAGATTAGCCGGTTCTTTTTCCGCCAGCACTTTTACTTCTTTTCCGTCCACGATCATTTGGCCGTCCTTAACTTCCACCTGGCCCTGGTACCGACCGTGCACCGAGTCGTACTTGAATAAATGCGCGTTGGTTTCCACGTCGCCCAGATCGTTAACGGCGACTACCTGGATATTCGGGTGACCAGCCGCAGCGCGCAGAACTAAGCGGCCGATTCGGCCAAAGCCATTGATGCCAACCTTTATGGTCATATTGAATCCTCCTTTTTTCTAAATTCCAGGCTAATAATTGTTGTTCAGTTAATTGTTGTTCCAATAGTTTTCAAGTTTATTATTCCTATTTGCCTGAAATTTATTTTTTCGAATAGTTTTGAGAAGCAGCTTCCGCTTGAGCTGGCTGCTTCTCCCTTAACCTTATGTATTTCTCTACATTAGCAAAAAAATCCTGCTTTTCTGGCAAAATTATCCCCCGGTGGCCCTGAAAAAACGCCAGGCCCCCCTGACGTTTTTGTTTGAGATTATGAAATTGCTGCCGCTAAACAGCATTAATGATGTTGACAACAGATTTCCGAAATGCGTTTAATTTTAGATTCTTTACCGCGCTTTTGGCAATAGATTTTTAACATTATCTTTTGGTTTATAGAATTTTAATACTACGTTTTTTATGCCTTTTAATATCTTTTTCTAAGGGCGGCGGACGGCAGCCCGCATTCCGAACGGTATTTAGCCACGGTGCGGCGCGAGATCGGCACCCCCAGACGCTGCAACTCATCGGCTAATTTCTGATCGCTCAAAGGTGCGTGACTGTCTTCGCCTTCAATCATCTCTTTAATCAATTTTTTAATCGTTTGGGAAGAAAAACTGGTTCCCTGGTCGTCACTGACCCCACTGCTGAACAAATACTTAAACTCAAAGACTCCCTGCGGCGTTTGAATATACTTGTTCGAAGTCGCCCGACTGACCGTAGATTCGTGGACCCCAATCAATTCAGCCACCTGCTTTAAATTAAGCGGTTTCAAATACTTGACCCCGTACAGCAAAAACTCCCGCTGCAGATCAACGATACAAGAAGCCACCTTATACAGGGTCAGTCTCCGCTGCTCAATGCTCCGTACCAGCCAGGATGCGGCGTTAAGTTTCGTTTCCAGATACTTGCGGGCTTCCGCATCGCTGACGTTTTGCCCGCTCAATAGAGAACGGTAAGTACTGTTGATGCCAATTCTCGGGATGATCGAATCATTCACCAATACCACAAATTCGTCGTTAATCTTCTCAACCACCACGTCCGGGCGCACATACCGCACCTCATTCAGCCGGGAAAACTGCTCGCCCGGCTTCGGATTCAGGGAGCGGATCAGATTGGCCAGCTCCTGCACCTTCTGCACACTGACCCCCAGTTTGCCCGCAATCCGATTCAAACGGCCCTGCGCCAAATCTTCCAGGTGATTTTTTATAATCTGCTCCGCGTAATCGTCCGGCTGCTCGGTCTGCTTAAGCTGCAGTAACAGACACTCCTTCAGGTCCCGGGCTCCGACTCCCACCGGGTCAAACGTCTGAATTATCTGGAGGACCCGTTCCGCATCCGCAAGCGTACAGCCCATCCGTTCCGCTGCTTCCGCCAAAGACAGGCTCAAATATCCGTTATCGTCAAGGCAGCCCAGCAAAAACTGTCCGATCTCCAAATCTTTTCCGGTTAAAGCCAATTCCAGCTGCAGCTGCAAATACTCCTGCAAACTGGGTCCTTGGGTTAAAAAATTTTCGTAAGAGTACTCCGGATATTCTTCCCTGGATTGCTGCACGATCCCCAGGTCGCTCCGGTTCCCGAAATACTCTTTCCAATCGATGTCCAGCTGTTCAGAATTTTGGATTCGGTCGCCGAACTCACTGCTGACTGCGGTTTCGCCCCCATCGCCGGCGTCCTCCTCCTGATATTCCAAAAAGGGATTTTCCTGGAGTTCGTTTTGAACATACTGCTGTAATTCCAAGGCGGATAACTGCAGCACGGTGATAGCCTGACGCAACTCTGGAGTCATAACTAGTTTTTGAACTTGTTCCATAGTCAAGCCAAACCCGGTTCGCATCCGATAGCCACCCCCACAAACTCTGCTTATTATGCACTC
>CAYXHK010000022.1:3805-16325 GCA_964464665.1 uncultured Syntrophomonadaceae bacterium | reverse complement strand
AAGTCTAAAAAATTCATATATACTTTCCGCAGTGGCATAACCTATGTCCTTTATATTCAGTAATGAGTCAATTTCTGCCGACATAAGTTCATCCATTGTGTTAAAGTTTTTTGCCAGTTCTTTTGCCGTTTTTGCTACCGGCCGGGCTTTTGAACAAATCCGCAATTCGATTGCTTATCCCCGCCTTAACGTGCGGATCGCTGCTACCCATGCCGGCATCAGTGTGGGGGAGGACGGCGCTTCCCATCAATCCATTGAGGACGTGGCACTGATGCGGGTGCTGCCGCATATGACTGTAGTCGTACCGGCGGATGCCCGGGAAACGGAGAAAGTCATCGAGGCTTCGCTCGCCGTTGAAGGCCCCATGTATATCCGGATGGGCCGTTTGGCGGTGTCGCCTGTGTATGAGGAAGATTATGCTTTCACCATCGGCCAGGCAGTCGAGCTTAGGGACGGTACCAGTGCCACCATCATTGCCAATGGCTTGATGGTGCAGGAGGCGTTGCAGGCGGCTAAGCTCCTGGAGGCGGAAGGAATACCAGTACGGGTCTTAAATATGCATACGGTTAAGCCGCTCGATGAAGCGGCGGTAATTAAAGCGGCTAAAGAAACCGGCGCGATTGTTACTACGGAGGAACACAGTATTATCGGCGGTTTGGGCAGCGCCGTGGCCGAGGTTCTGGTGGAACAGGCGCCGGTTCCAATGCTGCGGGTGGGTTTAAAGGATTGTTTCGGTGAATCAGGTTCCCCTAAAGAACTAATGGAGAAGCACGGTCTGACTGCCTCTCATATTGTGGAGGCGACCCGAACGGTAATCAGCCGGAAATAAAGCCGCGGAGAAGAACACCACAGTTGATCATCCCGACAAATGATCGCGACTTTCATCGCGACTTATTATCTCGGCTAATCATCCCCGACTCATTATCGCGACTTAATATCTCGACAGATCATCTCGAGAAAACAGGCGGCCGTAAAGGGGTTTTAGAGGATTTTAGAGAAGTTTTAGAGGAATTTTATTGAGTATTGACTAACAAAATGCAGATAAAAAAAGGATAATCAGCGTTAGTGTCGAAACCCCAATTAAAGGGGTTTATTTCTTTATGGAAACTTGGAGGGTTTAAGAGGGTGAAAATTTTTGATTCAATTATATAACGTTTCTAAGGTTTATCCGGCCGGGAACAAAGCCCTGTTGGACATTAATCTTAAAATAGAAAAAGGGGATTTTGTTTTTTTAGTCGGGGCCAGTGGGGCTGGAAAATCTAGTTTTATGAAGCTTTTGCTGCGCGAAGAGCTGCCCACGCGGGGTCAGGTTTTTGTAGCCGGCAAAAGTATGAACCGAATGAAGCGCCGGGAGGTTCCCTTTCTGCGCCGGAACTTAGGAATGGTTTTTCAGGATTTTCGTTTGCTGAATAATTACACGGTCTTTGAAAATGTCGCCTTTGCCTTGCGCGTAGTGGAGGCTCCGGTCCGGGATATTCCCCAGCGGGTGGAAGAAGTCTTGAGACTTGTTGGTTTATCTGGCAAAGGACAGACTCTGCCGGAGCGCCTTTCAGGCGGAGAACAACAGCGCGTGGGCATCGCCCGGGCTATAATTAATAACCCCCGGATCTTGCTGGCGGATGAGCCGACCGGTAACCTGGATACCGACACCTCTTGGGAAATCATGAATATTTTAAACGAAGTTAATAAGATGGGGACCACCGTGGTTATGGCTACGCACGCGGTAGATATTGTGGATAAAATGCGACGACGGGTGATTGAAATTGAAAATGGACGCCTGATTAGGGATGAAAAGCGAGGGGCTTACGGGTATGAAGGGTAGGACCTTTGGCTATTTCCTGAAGCAGGCCGCAGCTTCTATTAAGCGCAACGGCTGGATGAGTATTGCCTCCGTGATTACCATGGGGATTTGCTTAATGGTACTGGGTTCCGCCCTTTTAGTCGTGTTAAACACCAACAAATTAGTGACCTCAATCGAATCTGACGTAGAAATCATGGCCTACGTTAATCGGGAGGTTTCCCCGCAGGAAACCGGTCAGTTGGGTATTCGCCTGCGCAATTTACCGGGCCTGGCGGAGGTTTTGTTTATTTCCAAACAGGATGCTTTAGAAGAATTAAGAAATCGGTATGACAGCAACGAAGCTCTAATAGGGGCTTTAGAGGGGAGAAACCCCCTGCCCGATGCGTACCGGATTAAGGTCAGCAACCCGCAGGAAGTGATCTTGGTTGCCCAGGAACTGGAAAAGTGGCCGGAATTTAGCAAGGTGCGGTATGGACAGGGCGTGGTCGAAAAGCTTTTTTCGGTAACGCACTGGATTCAGTTGATTTCGGTTACCCTAATGAGTTTTTTAGCGCTTACCGCCATCTTTGTCATTGCCACCACAATTCGTTTAGCGATGAACGCGCGCCGCTCCGAGATCGAAATTATGAAGCTGGTCGGAGCTACCGATTGGTTTATTCGCTGGCCATTTTTAATCGAAGGCATGTTTTTAGGCCTGATTGGGGCAATTGTAGCGGTAGGTGCGCTGAGTGGTTCTTATCTGGTACTTTTAAACAATCTGAATACTACCCTGGCCTTTGTCTCGTTAGTCAGTGATGCGCAAACCTTATTCTATGTTTTTGGGGGAGTCTTGGTAACCGGGTTGTTTTTAGGCATGGTCGGGACGATGTTGTCCATTTATAAATTTTTAGACGTTTAGTTTTGAACGTAAACTTTGGATTTAAGCAAAGGCTTAGAACTCTGGGTGTTTAGCTCTGGATGTAAACTATGTATGTAAACTCAGAATGGATGTTTAACTATGGATGGCTAATTGTGACGTTAAACTTGCATTTACGCTCGCCCTGAGGAGCCAATTTTTTGAGGGAGGGATCTCGGAAAATGTTCAGAAATCGCCGCCGGTATTGGGGGCTGGTTGTCCTTTTAGGAATCGTCTTGTGTCTGAACTCCTTCGGAACCGCTTATGTGACACCAGTCGCTGGTTCAGAACTGGAAGAACGGCAAAAGGAACTGGAAGCCATCAGCAAAGAGATTGCGCAGAAGCAAAAGCTGGTGGAAGAGGCGAAGCGGGAGGCGGCTTCGGTCACTAAAGACATTAATGTCCTGGAGACCGATATTGATAAGACCGAGACCGAAATTACTTATCTGAATAAAAGGCTGCAGCTTTTACAAAAGCAAATCGCCGTGAAAAATCAAGAGCTGAAACAGGCGCAGGATTCGATGGACGAACGCACGGAGATTCTGGGTGAACGCTTAAACAGCATCTACATAAATGGAGACGTAAGTTACCTGGAGGTCCTGCTTGATTCGTCCAGCTTCAGTGAATTCTTGACCAATTTTGATCTGCTACAGAAAATTGCGGAGCAGGATGTAATCCTGTTGGAAGAAATTGAGGCGGAACGGCAATACATCGAAACGAAGAAAAATGAATTGGAAGTTGCCAAACGGGATGTAGAGTCGGTAAAGAAGGAGCAGCAGGAAAAACAAAACTACCTGAAAGCTCAAAGCGCGGAAAAAGCCAAGCAGCTGAATGCGGTCAATAATGAAAAGAACCAATTAACCCGGGCTTTAAATGAATTAGAAGCAGATTCCAAGCGCATGGAAAGCATTATCCGCAGTCTGCAAAGCCCTCAGTCGAGTACAAAAGTTACTCCCGGGGCCATGATCCGGCCGGTCAGCGGTCGAATAACTTCTGATTATGGGATGCGGAACCACCCTATTTTGAATACTAGACGCATGCATACCGGTATTGACCTGGCGGCCAGCAAAGGCACGACGGTTAAAGCGGCTAAGGCGGGCAAAGTCATCTTTACCGGTTGGAATGGGGCTTACGGACAAGTGGTTGTTTTGGACCACGGCGGTGGGATTTCGACTATGTACGCCCATCTTTCGAGTATCTCCGTCAGTGTGGGTCAGGAAGTAACCCAAGGTAAAAAGGTCGGAGGGGCTGGAAGCACCGGCTGGAGTACCGGCCCCCACCTGCATTTTGAAGTGAGGGTCAACGGAAGTCCGGCTAATCCCCACAATTACTTTTAGGCTTTAAACAATACGTTATCGCGGCTGTAAGCCAAGCCATTAAGTATAAAATATAGAGCCATTAAGTATAAAATATAGAGCCATTAAGTATATAAATAAGTATATAACTAATAACTAATAACTAAGTAATATAATTTATATAACTAAGCATTATAATTGATGGGTCAGTCGGTACGGCAGTATTTAGCTGAATACTAATCTTTAAGCGGGTCATCTTTCGGTAAGCAGATTGCTGGAAGATGGTCTTTTCTTTTCTAAGCTGAATTAGACATTAATCAACTATAGGATATAATGAAACTAAAAGGTGTTTAAGATTATTTAAAAACATTTGAGACAATCAATTATAATTTCGCGGGGTAGATTTATAAAGATTATTGTATTGGGTGATGTGTACGGTGAATACGCTACGTGAGGAGGTTGGTTATGAACCATCAAAACCAAGACTTCTACCAGGAATTAAGAGTGAAAATTAAGCGCTGGGTCCAAACGGATGAGGGAAAAACGAACCAGTGGACGGAATATTTATTGTTTGCCCCGGATTTGTTTCATCTGCTCTGCAAACTGATGCTGGACAAGGGGGTCATGATTGCCGATAAGGCCAAGCTGGCCGGGGCGATTGCCTATTACGTATCTCCACTTGATTTTATCCCGGAGTTAATATTAGGACCGGTAGGCTTTGTAGACGATATCGCCATCGCCGCTTATGTCTTAAATTCCCTGGTCAATAAATCAGATCCCGAGATTGTGCGCCGGCATTGGGCGGGAGAAGAGGAAGTGCTGGAGATAATTAAGCGGATTCTTAACCAAGCGGACCGGATGGTCGGCAGCGGGTTGTGGGGGAAAATTAAGCGACGGCTAGGTTAGTTTACCAGTGCGACGTTTGGGATCAAGCTACAGGATGCCGTGATCAAAATAAAGCGGCGGCTAGGTTAGGTTACACGGAAAAGCACTCAGGGTGTTTATCCTTGAATGCCGGCCTGCCAGTTTTTGGCTGTTTATCGAATAATCATTTCTAAAAATAAAGGAGATGATGAAATGCGAACGCGAGTGACGGAATTACTTGGCATTAAATACCCGATTATCTTAGGAGGTATGCACTGGCTGGGGCGAGGAGAACTGGCTGCGGCAGTTTCAGAAGCCGGGGGGTTCGGTTTGATTAGTGCGGGAACCCTGGGCAGTAAAGATGAATTGCTGGCGGAAATTGAACTGGTCAGAAGCCTGACTGCAAAACCTTTTGGGGTTAACATTTCGCTTGGTTACCGGGACATGGGAGAATTCTTTGAGGCTGCGGTTAGTTCAAAGGTCAAGGCCGTATTCACCTCCGGCCGAGACCCAAAGGATTATGTTCCCTTGCTAAAAAATTCGGGAATAACCTGGGTGCATGTTGCCCCAACCATCAAACATGCGCTCAAGGCCGAAAGCATGGGGGCCAATGCCGTGGTTGTGGTTGGGATCGAGGCCGGCGGACACCCGGGGTCAGAAGACGTAACCTTGCTGGCATCGGTTCCGAGAGCGGCCAGTATCCTAAAAATACCGGTCGTTGCAGCCGGTTCAATTACGAGCGGCAAGTCGTTATTAGCCGCTTTGGCCATGGGCGCGGAAGGGGTGCAGATTGGGACTCGGTTTATTGCCACAGAGGAATGTATCGCTCATTCCAACGTTAAGGAACTGATAGCCTGGGCCGATGAAACCGATGCGGTGCTCTACAATCTAAAAAATGGCGGGAGAACCCGTGCCATAAAAAAAGAGGCGGTTGCCCGGTTTAAAGCCGGTTCGAATTTAGCCGCAGCTGCCGCTCGGGATGATACCCGCAACAGCTTCGTCCGGGTATTTGAAGACGGGGATCTGGAAGCGGGTTTGATTATCGTCGGACAAGGCTTGGGTACGATAAATGAAATCCTTACGGTTCGAGAGGTTATAGAAAATATCATAACTGAGGCTCAGGCAAGGCATCGGGAATTGGCTTTAGGCTGGCAATTGCCAGAGTGAGGTTTAGGCTGCTTTTTCGTTTTCGGCTAAGTAAAATCTAAGGGGATTGAGTATATTAAAAAGGAAGCATGATATTTTTCATTATTGTGAAATGGAGTTAAAGTGATAATGAAAAACATTGTTATAACGGGCAGTACAAGGGGTATCGGATTTTGCTTAGCTAGAGAGTTCTTAAAGCTCGGTTGCCGGGTAACGGTTTCTGGCAGAAGCGAAAGATCCTTTGCCGGGGCAAAGTGGGAAATGGCTGATTCTGAATGTTTGGAGCGGGTTTTGTTTGTCCCTTGCGATGTAAGAATAAAAAAAGAGCAGGAAAAACTCTGGCAGGAATCAGCCGTAAAGTGGGGTCGGGTTGATATTAAGGATTCTTAATAACACCCAGAATAATGCGCATATAGTCTGGCTATCCCCGGCCAAATCCTTGCTGCGCTTTACCCGCGCAGCCTTTAAACCAAGGAAATTGCTTTAGCCGGATTTTTAAGTGTGTTTTTCGATATAGTCTGCTTAGGATAGGTACATTAAGGGGGGGTCATTTTGGAAGGTTCCATACACTCGTTACCTTTGAAGAGGATACCAGAAAGAACCCATAACCGGATAAGGTTATGGGTTCTTATTCAGCCTCAGTTTAATCGATTAATTTAGGCCCTTTTTATTTTGCGCCACTCATTTCCTGCGACTATCTAACGCAAATTTTTAGTTAGCCATGAAACATTAAAGTTCGTATATTAATCAATCTATTAATCAATCGAGGTCGGATTTAAGGGGCCAGCTGAAACAAGCCCGTGCTCAAATATTTTTCGCCGCGGTCGGGAAAGACCACTACCACAAAACCTTCCTCCAAGTCTTTGATGCACTCCAGGGCCGCCACCATGGCTGCTCCGCTGCTCATACCCACAAATATGCCTTCCTGCGAAACAACGGTTCGGGCCATCGCAAAGGCAGCCTCTGATTCAACCATCACCCGCCGGTCGATTTGCGCCGGGTCGTAGATTTCCGGGACAATGGCCTCCTCCATGTTTTTTAAGCCTTGGATGTAATGGCCCAGTACCGGATGGGCCTCAACGATCTGAATCTTAGGGTTTTTCGCTTTTAAACCCATGCCCACCCCCATTATGGTGCCAGAGGTGCCGAGCGCGGAAACGAAATGGGTAACCTGCCCTCTGGTATCGTCCCAAATTTCATTGGCGGTCGTTTCATAATGGGCGAGCTTGTTGTATTCATTGGAAAACTGGTTGGGCATGAAGTACCGCTCCGGGTAGAGGCGGCAAAGTTCATGGGCTTTGCGAATCGCTCCATCCGTTCCTTGGGTGGCATCCGTAAGCGTTGTTTTTGCTCCGAAGGCCTCAATCATTTTGCGGCGCTCAACGGAAACCGCTTCACTCATCACGATTTCAACTGCGTACCCTTTTACGGCGCCGATCATCGCCAAGCCGATACCCGTATTGCCGGAGGTAGGTTCGATGATGGTTTTTCCTGGGGTCAAAGCGCCGCATTCTTCGGCCTGCTCAACCATCTTTATAGCAATCCGATCCTTAATGCTACCGGTTGGGTTAAATCCCTCCACCTTCGCGTAAAGCGGGATATGGGGTTTTGGATTTAACTTATTTATTCTGACGAGTGGTGTGCGTCCAATAGTATCGATAATATTTTCGTACATCTGCTGAGTTCCTCCTTGTATACTTTCAACACTTATTATATATCATTATCCGCCAGAATCGTGAGTAAAAGAAAAGCAAAAGATAGCAAGGCAATTAATGATAAAATGGTTCAGAAGAATAATTTGTCCTTTCAGAGCCATTAACAAAACAATAACATAACCTCCACTCAGATGCTTTTTTAGCAGCTGAATGGAGGTTTACCTAAAAAATACAAACGTCTCGCCAATTAATATCTGGGCAATTTCTTTTGTTCAAAGATCATAATTTTCAGCGTCGATTTCCTTCGGGCAACTTTTCGTTCAGCTGCTGGACCCCAATTGTACCCTAGAGCTTAGTTAATATGGTCATCATGGTAGTTTGCATAAGTACAACCGTTTTATATCCGGAATCATCTTTTGCGAACACTTCTCCACGGCACACCGTCAAACTGCGTCCGGGCTTAAATACCTGCCCAACAGCCAGAAATTTCTCGCCTTTGGCCGGGGAAATAAAATTGACTTTATATTCAACAGTTAACACTTCAGATTCCGCAGGCATCAGGGTGCTCGCGGCATACCCGCAGGCACTGTCGACAACAGTGGTCAGAATACCGGCATGAATGAAACCATGCTGCTGGGTTAAGGCGTCTGAAAAGGGGAATTCTATGTGAACCTCTCCGGGCTCAACTTTTAATAATCGTCCCCCAATGGTATGCATGATTCCTTGCTTTTCAAAACTAGAACGGATTCTCGATTCAAAGTCTTCATCCATCGGTATGTATGGCATCTTACAATCTCCCCTTTCTTATTTCCGGGCTCGGCAACCAGGGTAAAGAGTAAAAGAAGGATAGATTGCCTACTAGTATACATGTAATATAGCTAAAACTAGCATACAATGTTTTTAGGTAAAGTCAACCCTTTTTTATGCCATTTTTATAATGAAAAGGCAAGCGGATTATCATATTATAAGAAAACTTCTCTGAAGTAGAGAAGTTTTCTTATGGGCTATGGGCATTAAAAAGATTATCACTGTAAATCAAGATCAATCGAGCATTTAGTTTTCCGTTCCCCGGTTTACCAGCAAAGCCAGAAAATGATTTGCTTCCCTTAAAACATGGTCGGCCAACAAGGGGATGATTATGGATCGGACTTCACAATCGAGAATCAGTTGACCGGCAGTATTCTTGAAATCTCTGATTTCCCTGGTCGCCGTAATTTCGTCGCGCAGCAACTGATTGGGGATTGCCGAGTTATTTTGCTTAACCTGTCGGATTCGATTCTCCAGGTTATTAAATCTACGGGCAAAATCGTTGGCACCCATAATTAAATCTCTTTCCGTGGGATCCAGCAGATGAGCGATAAACTCAGAATGATCGGCCATGATATGGTCCCAGAAGAGTTTTTCCTGGATTAAGGCAGCGGAGGTTTCTAAAGCCATTCTCTTTTGCAGCAATTGCAGGTGGTGGATGAAAAAGCGGGCTTCGTGTCTTATGTGTTCCAGCAAATCGGGAAAATTAGTCGTGAATAGGGTGCAATTAAGCATACCTTCAAGGATTTCCTCTTTCAACTCAGCCAGAAGCGTAGTTTCCTGAATAACCCGCTCATTAAACCCCTGGACTCGCCTTTCCAGGGTCGGATTTCCTGAACCAGGTCTTAACCTCGTTTCACTGCGGGTAAGCGCCAGGTCAATCGGTATGCCAGTTAAAGCCTGAGTCTTTTCTTCCATTTGAAGAGTCCTATCGGTTACGACTTCACCGGAATTAAAGACGAAGCGGCTGACGTTGTTATCAGCCAGTTGTACCGCCTCTTTCAGCAAGGCCTCAAAAGTTTTGCGGAATCTGTCAGCTCGACTGATGAGTTCCTTGTCCTTCGGGACGAGGGAAGCTTGGATGAATAAAGCATGCTCCATCATGATGCGCAGGAAGAACAGGTGAAGATTAAGTGATTCCTGTACAAATTGGGCTGGGCTAATCCTTTTAGGCACTTGGCATCTCTCCTATTTTAGAGTGATTTACCATATCTTATGTATTAGCCCAACGCTTGGTGCTCATGGTTTAGTTTGGCTGAATTAATTACGGTGTTAGCCAAAGTTAATCAGTTTAATCAAAACCGGGGGTTGAGGTTGAGTTAAGGTTTTATTGTTTCTTCGATTTAAATGAGATGTAATCAATAAGCGATTTGAACGCTACTCCTATTAAAATATAAATAGGAAACGAATAAATGTGTTTCCAGGTATGGGTATCGTAAATATTTAACCAGATCAATAATGGCTCGGCTGCAAAGGCCATTAGGAAAGCAACTATGATCATGGTAAAAATAAAAGGTTTCCACTTAGGGTAGTATTGATATATCAGCATATAGATTACCGGCAAGATTCCGAAATCGACGTCATATAGCCTCGGGAGTATGGGCAGCAGTTTATTAGGATAATCCCAAAACCCCAGTTCAGTGCCAATTCCATCCAGTACCGCTGCCAGGATCGAAATCATCAGTCCAAGGGATAGAATTTGAAAAATCCTTGTTTTATCGACGATTAGCCACCAGATTACCCAAGGAAGAATAAGCGTTATCAGCAGTATCCACCACTGGTAGGTAAATAAACTCTCGTTTATCCATTGGAAATATCTCATTTGAGACAGCATTTTTTGCACTTGCATTATTTCATCCAGCGAAGGGTACGACATTTTATATAATTGCCCCCAACTTTATAATGTCAGACAAATAGGTTTTATAATAGGTTCCATTTTAACGAATAAAAATATACGATTCGTTAGCATCTTAGTTTCAAGAAGTCATCTGCTGCTGCAGAGTCCAGCTTTACCAAGACAAGGCTACCCTCATTCATTGTGAAGATAGCACTGCGGTCTAAAAGATCTTAATGCCATCACCTAAAAGTATTCAGTCAATAGTTTCTCAACCGGGTTAAGATTATAGTGCGGTTTTAACGCCGCAATCGCCGGTCCTTCAATTACTTCTCCGTTGATATTAAACCTTGAACCGTGGCAGGGACAGTCCCAGGACCTTTCGGCAGAGTTCCACTGTACTTCGCAGCCCATGTGGGTGCAAGTCGTATCAATGCAGTGCATTTTACCCTGTTCGTCTCGATAGGCGCCGGTCTTTTGTCCGTCTGTTTCAATAATCTGGGCATTACCGGGCTTAATTTCGAGAATTTCGGAGTTCTTGGCCGGGGGCATAATTTTCCCTTCAATCAATTCCTTGGCCACATTCGCGTTCTGAGAAATAAAGGTAACGATAGAGGCGGCAGTAGATTGGCGTGAAGGAGCATAGACCTCCTGCCACGGACTATTGCCCTTTAGAATTAAGTCGGTTAACAACATGGCCGAGGCCATACTGTTGGTCATCCCCCATTTGCCATAGCCGGTGGCCACATACAGGTTGGGGGTTTCGGCCGCAAATTGTCCCACATAAGGCAGGTTATCCAAGGTCATACAATCCTGAGTTGACCAGCGGTAGGGGATGTCCTCTACCGTAAAATTTGCATTGGCATAGTCAACTAATGCCTCATAGTGCAAAATGGTATCCTCGCCTTGGCCGGTTTTATGATTCTCTCCGCCAACCAAAATTAATTCACCATGCTTTAACGGCTGATTACGCAAAGAGCGGGTGGGGTCTTCGGCGGTTATATACATTCCCCCGGGATATTTTTCTTTGGCTTTAATTGCTAAG
This sequence comes from uncultured Syntrophomonadaceae bacterium, assembly GCA_964464665.1. GTDB lineage: Bacteria > Bacillota > Ch66 > Ch66 > Ch109 > CAYXHK01. The sequence goes on along the minus strand of CAYXHK010000022.1, from coordinate 4,983 downwards.
ACATAAGACCGCTCTGTATAGATTCTCGAAAAATAAAAATCGGGTTTATTCAGACAGGGATAATGGGAAGCAATAATCACCTTTTCGGCTGTAACCTTTTTGCCCTGACCGGTGCTTACGGCATACTTTTTACCCGTTGCCGCAATTTCTACGACTCGGCTTTGTTCAAAGATTTGGCTACCCTGGCCGGTTATTTTTTCAGCTAAGGGGATCAGGAATTTGCGGGGGTGAAACTGCGCCTGATCCGCAAAACGAACCGCTGCTTTGATGGGGAATCCCAAGGGTATTTGTTCTAAATAGGATGCTTTGATGCCAAGGGAGGCAGCGACTTCTGCTTCTTCCCGGATCTGTTCAACATACCCGGTTTGCTGGGTGTATACGTAAGCGGATTCTGGAACGAGGTCACACTCAATTTGGTTTCCCTGCGCTATATTTTCAATCATCCGAATGGCCGTTTCATTGGCCTCAGCATACTGTCTGGCCAAATCTGCCCCTCTTTGCTTTTTGATTTGGCGATAGATCAAGCCATGCTGGGAAGTGACTTTAGCTGTCGTGTGCCCAGTCGTACCTTGGAGGATATGGTCCGCTTCAATAACCGCTACTTTAACCCCCTGCTGACTGAGCAGAAAAGCTGCAGATATCCCAGCAATCCCCCCGCCAATGATGGCGACATCCACTTTTATATCTTCGGCCAACACCGGATAGGCGGGTTGAGGGGTGGAGTCCATCCAATATGATTTAGGCGGGTTCTTAAATTGCTTTTGCTGTATTTTTCCCATCTATTATTTCTCCTTTAATATCCCCTTTGATTGAGTGGTGGCCAGGATCTTATCAATGCTTATTTTTTGCAGCAACATGAGAAAATATCCGAATTTGCAGTTGAAAGAGGGGGAATCGGGGTTGATTGGAGGTTATTCGCAGGAGTTTACGGATTACCGGTATTTTAGCGGCTTAAGAATTAAAAAAGACCCCGGCACCAAGGTGGTCTTTGCGGGGTTTTTCCTGATGACTTTTGGTTTTATCAGCCGGTATTTCCCAAGGAAACCTGGGCTTTGATCACCTGGTTGGTTTACGCGGCTTTCCTCCATGCCTGAAAAACCTATTCCCTCAAGGGGAAACAGGCAGCAATTATTGCGGTGCTTGGCTTTTTACTGGTGCTGTTTACTCTGTTTGGGGTA
>CAYXHK010000022.1:0-3705 GCA_964464665.1 uncultured Syntrophomonadaceae bacterium | reverse complement strand
AGCAATTATTGCGGTGCTTGGCTTTTTACTGGTGCTGTTTACTCTGTTTGGGGTATCGTTTTTGCTGCCCAGTCTGCACAGTTACATTTAACATAACTTGCGAGAAGTCCCCCATCATCTATAGGTGGTCAATGAATCAGGAAGCTCCCACTTCTTAGCGAAGCGTAAGTGGGGGTAGTTCACCCAGCGTACTGTTTGACAATGACTGATTCCACTTCCAGGCCCCGTTTCTGCAGATTCTCAACCACATCCTGGACGTCTAATTCCTCCAGGCGGATAACCAGCTTGTACAGGTCTTTCTTTTGGTCATGGAAACCCACAATATTAACGATGTTTTTACCCTTCTCCGCAATCATGCTCGTAATTTCGGCCACCGTTCCCGGACGGTCCGCCGCAAAAAAGTCAATGCGGCTGTGGGGCCGGGTGACTCCCAGAATATCGATCAGAGAGCTGAATAGGTCGGTTTCCGTGATAATTCCCACTAAGTTACCCTGATCATCCACTACCGGCAACCCACTGACCTTGTTTTCGCGCATCACCCGCGCTGCGGTTTCGATATAGTTTTCCGGATCAATGGTGATTACCTTTTGATTACGGGGCAAGATATCTTTGATCGTTGTTTTTGCCAGCAAATAGTTTAACTCGTGCTTGCTTAAGGTAGTGGCATTTGAAGGACTGGCCTGCTTTAAATCGCTCAGCGCCACAATTCCCACCAGTTTTTTATCCTGCACAATCGGCAGGCGACGAATGCTGTGGCTGTTCATCGTCGCCATGGCTTCCTGAATACTGGTTTCCCTGGTTGCGGTTATGGGATTTTGCGTCATCCGGTCTTTAACTTTCATTTTGCGACCTCCCCCTGATAGCGTGTCCAATTATCCACCCAGATAAGCTTTTTTGACTGCTTCACTTTTCATGAGCTGATCTGCGGTTCCCTGCAGGACGATCTCGCCGGTCTCAATTACATAAGCCTGGTCGGCTATGGAAAGAGCCATGTGCGCGTTCTGCTCCACCAAAAGAATCGTGGTTCCCCGGGAATTTATGTCCTTGATTATGTTAAAGATTTCTCTAACTAAGAGGGGAGCCAGACCCATGGACGGTTCGTCCATCAGCAGCAATTCCGGCCGGGCCATCAGTGCCCGGCCAATGGCCAGCATTTGTTGCTCGCCCCCGCTTAAAGTTCCGGCTAACTGTTTGCGTCGTTCCCGCAAGCGGGGAAAACGTTGAAAAACACTTTCCAGATCTTCTTTAATGCCCGGTTTGTCTTTGCGGAGGAAGGCGCCCATCTCTAGATTTTCCAGCACCGTCATAGGGGCAAAAACCCGACGCCCTTCGGGTACGTGGGAAATCCCCAGGCTGACAATTTTTTCCGGCGGAATTTTGGTCAAGTCCTGCCCTTTATAAGTAATGGTTCCGCTTACCGGGCGCAGCAGCCCGGAAATAGTTTTAAGTGTGGTTGACTTCCCGGCTCCGTTACCTCCGATCAGCGTAACAATTTTTCCAGGTTCCGCTTGAAGAGACAGATTTTTCAGTGCGTGAATCGCCCCATAGTATACGTTGATTCCGTTTATTTCCAGCACTATTCTACCTCCTCTCCAAGATACGCCTCGATTACCTGCCGGTTGCTGCGAATTTCCTCCGGCAAACCTTCAGCAATGATCTGCCCGTAGTCAAGCACATAGATCCGCTCACACACACCCATTACCAGGGACATATCGTGCTCAATCAAAAGTATCGTCAGATTAAAGTTTTCCCGGATCCATTGGATAAGGTTCATCAGATCCTTGGTTTCCTGGGGATTCATTCCGGCGGCTGGCTCATCCAGAATCAGCAGGGTCGGATTGGTGGCCATAGCCCGCGCTATTTCCAGGCGACGCTGTTCTCCGTAGGGGAGGTTGCGGGCCAGTTCGTCTCTTTTGGCAGCCAACTGAAAAATCTCCAGATGGCGCAGCGCATCCTGTTCCATCTTTTCTTCTCCCGCAAAAAAGCGGGGAGTCCGCAAGATTGTGCTTAATAATCCATAAGGCACGTCTTTATGCGCGGCAATCTTTACGTTATCCAGGACCGACAGGTCCTTGAAGAGCCGGATGTTTTGGAAAGTCCGGGAGATGCCTTTGCCGCAGATGGTGTAAGGGGCCAGGCCGGTAATATCTTGTCCGTTGAAAACTATGTTTCCCGAGTCCGGCTTATATACTCCGGTAATCAGGTTGAATACCGTAGTTTTCCCCGCTCCGTTGGGGCCGATGAGCCCGACCAGTTCATGCTGGTTCAGGTAGAAATCGAAATTGCACACCGCGCTAAGGCCACCAAAAGACTTGTTCAGTTTGGTTATTTGCAGCAGACTCATTTTCGTTCACCCCAAATCCGTTTTAACGTCTGTCGGCCAAATTCCTTGTTGCCCATCAGACCTTGGGGTCGATAGATCATCACGATCAATAAAATTAAAGCATACAAAATCATGCGAATCGCCGGGAAGGACTGAAGTGCCGCGGTCAGCGCGGTAATAGAGACTGCCGCAATGATGGCCCCGGTAGTGCTCCCCAGCCCGCCCAGAACGACCATGACCAGAATGTCAAACGATTTCAGAAAATTAAACGTCTCGGGCTTGATGATGTAAAAGTAATGCGCATACAGGGCCCCAGCCAGTCCGGCAAACATCGCTCCGATGACAAAAGCCAGAACCTTGTAACGGGTAGTGTTGATGCCCATCAGTTCGGAGGCGATTTCGTCTTCCCGAACCGAGATGATGGCTCGGCCATAGCTCGAATTGATCAGATTTACGACCACCAAAATAGTGATTATGGTGGCCCCGAACAACCAGGGCCAGGTGGTCAGCTTGGCAATTCGCGCAATCCCGGCTGGACCGTTTACATATTCAATATTTTGCAAAACCACCCGGATTATTTCGCCAAAAGCCAGGGTCGCAATCGCCAGGTAATCACCTTTTAACCGGAGCGTGGGCACCCCGATGATGAATCCGGCTATCCCCGCGGCAGCACAGGCGGCAAGCAGTCCTATGATAAACGGTTGAGAAAGCATTTGGGTCATAATCACGGCGGCGTATGCTCCCACGGCCATGAATCCGGCATGCCCCAGGGATAACTGCCCGGTGAACCCGTTAATCAGATTCAGGCTGACGGCCAAAATGATATTAATGCACATTGAGTTTAGGTTAATCTCGTAGTACTGGTTGAGCAGTCCGGCCGTAATAATGTACTGGACCAGCGAAAAAAAGACGACCAGAATTAATACTTCCCCACTGAAGCGGACGATTCGGTTACGTAAGATCAGTTGCATTTTATCACCTACACTTTTTCGCCGGAATTCTTGCCCAGAAGACCGGTAGGCTTAACCAGCAAAATTAGGATCAGAACCCCGAATGCCACGGCATCCCGGTAGAGGCTGCTGCCATAGCCACTGACAAACGTCTCGAGAATTCCCATGACGAAACCGCCCAGCATGGCCCCAGGGATAATGCCAATCCCGCCCAAAACTGCAGCCACAAACGCCTTCAACCCAGGGATGATTCCCATTAAGGGATTGATGGTATTGTAGTATACGCCGATCATCACCCCGGCTGCAGCCGCCAACGCAGAACCGATGGCAAAGGTAATGGAGATGGTATTATCAACGTTGATGCCCATTAACCGGGCCGCTTCCTGGTCTACTGACACGGCCCGCATGGCCTTGCCGGTTTTGGTTCTTTTG
>CAYXHK010000021.1:6635-16598 GCA_964464665.1 uncultured Syntrophomonadaceae bacterium | reverse complement strand
TAAAGTAATCGTTTTTATTGATGAACTTCATACGATAGTCGGCGCCGGGGCAGCGGAGGGGGCTATTGACGCAGCCAACATTTTAAAGCCTTCGCTGGCCCGGGGAGAGTTCCAATGTATCGGCGCCACCACCTTAAATGAATATCGCAAGCACATAGAAAAAGATGCTGCTTTGGAAAGAAGATTCCAACCGATTTTAGTAGAAGAACCCAGTCTTGAGGAAAGCATTGCAATTTTGCAGGGGGTTAGGGATCGTTACGAAGCTCACCACCGGGTAAAAATTACCGATGCTGCGGTTTTAGCGGCGGCGCGTCTTTCCGATCGGTATATAACGGACCGGTTTTTGCCTGATAAGGCCATAGATTTAATTGACGAGGCATCTTCGCGGGTAAGACTGCGGAATTACACCACCCCCACCGACCTGAAAGAATTAAACAATCAGTTGGAGGAAATCCGCAAAGAAAAAGAAGAAGCGGTAATGGGGCAGGAATTTGAAAAAGCAGCCCAGCTGAGGGATCGCGAGCAGAAGATCAAGAGTGAATTAGAGTCCCAGAGGGTGGCTTGGAAACAGTCCCAGGGTAAGGATGAGTCGGTGGTCACGGAAGAAGACATTGCGCATATCGTGGCTAATTGGACCGGCATCCCGGTGCAGAAGTTAGCGGAAGAAGAAAGCGAACGACTGATTCGGATGGAAGAAATCATTCATGAGCGGGTAATCGGTCAAGATGAGGCCGTAATTGCGGTAGCCCAGGCCGTAAGGAGAGCCAGGGCTGGGCTTAAAGACCCCAAACGGCCGATCGGCTCTTTCATCTTCCTCGGCCCCACCGGTGTCGGGAAGACCGAGTTAGCCCGGGCCTTGGCGGAAGTGTTGTTTGGGGATGAAGATAATCTGATCAGATTAGATATGTCCGAGTATATGGAGAAATTTGCAGTTTCCCGGTTGGTCGGTTCACCGCCCGGATACGTCGGGTATGATGAAGGGGGTCAGCTTACCGAGGCGGTGCGGCGCAAACCCTACTCCGTAGTCTTGTTTGATGAGATTGAAAAAGCGCATCCCGAAGTCTTTAACATCCTCCTGCAACTGTTGGAAGATGGCCGACTGACTGATGCGCAGGGTCGGACCGTAGACTTTCGGAATACGGTAGTAGTTATGACCTCTAACGTGGGGGCGCAGCTGCTTAAATCGGAAGGGAGCCTGGGTTTTCGTCGGGAAAACCAGGAGGAAGAGCGTTACGAGGGAATGAAAAAGCGGATTCTGGCCGAGCTGGGCAGGGTATTCCGTCCTGAGTTTTTGAACCGTATTGATGAAACGATTGTTTTCCGCAGCCTTAGTGAGCCGGAGTTGAAGCAGATTGTGGATCTGATGCTGAACGAGGTTAAAACGCGTTTGGCCGAGAAAGACATTAAGCTCGAGGTGAGTGACGCGGTCAAAGCTTATCTGCTGAAAGAAGGATTTGACCCGGCCTTCGGGGCCCGTCCGCTGCGCCGGGCGATTCAGCGTTTGATCGAAAACAAACTGTCCGAAGAACTGCTGCGGGGTCAATTCAAATCCGGCGACACTATTCGAGTCGAGTTAGAAGAAAGTGGAATTTTATTTATTAAGTAGTCAAAGAATGCTATAATCTTATCAGAAAGTGGATTAAAGGGTATTTTGAGGCTGCTGGCTGCTCCGGTCAATTACGCACCAGAGTGGCATAGATATCTAAGGGGGAGGGTTGAAGGTTGTCTAAAATGCGCAGGAAATTCCTCTGCCAACAGTGCGGCTACGAATCCGCAAAATGGGTAGGACGCTGTCCCGCCTGTATGGAATGGAACACCTTCGCGGAAGAGGCAGCCTTTGCCCCGCCTAATTCCGGCTGGTCAGACCAAAGCAGGATGAACCAGCCGCAGAATTTAAGGGAGATTTCAGTTGAATCCCTGACCCGTTATCCTACGGGCAGCGCTGAGGTCGACCGGGTACTGGGCGGCGGACTTATACCCGGCTCTTTAATTTTATTGGGCGGTGACCCGGGAATCGGCAAGTCGACTTTGCTTTTACAAGTAGCGGGTTGGCTGGCTAAGCGCCACGGCCCGGTTTTGTACATATCAGCCGAAGAGTCAATCCAGCAGATTGCCCTGCGGGCAAACCGCTTAGGTTTAGACTCGGCGCAATTACTGGTTATGGGAGAAGCAAATTTAGACGCAGTAGCCGAACAGGTTAAGGTTCTTCAGCCTAAAATGCTAATTGTTGATTCCATTCAGACGGTGTTTCGGCCGGAACTGGCTATGGCCCCAGGCAGTATTGGGCAAGTTCGGGAAAGTACGTCTTTTTTAATGAAATTGGCTAAAACCTCCCAACTGGTGACCTGGATTGTCGGGCACGTTACTAAAGATGGGGCTATTGCCGGGCCGCGCGTTTTGGAGCATATTGTGGACGTGGTATTATACTTGGAAGGGGAAGGACAGCACGCCTTCCGCATGCTGAGGGCCGTGAAGAATCGTTTTGGCTCCACCAATGAAAGCGGGCTGCTGGAAATGCGGGAGGTCGGCTTGGCGGATGTCGAAGATCCTTCCGAGTGGTTTTTGGCGGAACGTCCCATGGGAACCGCGGGGTCTGTGGTGGTGGCGACTTTAGAAGGCACCCGGCCGCTTTTGGTCGAGATTCAAGCTTTAGTGGTGCAAAGCGGCGGGTTTGGCCAACCACGGCGCAGTATTACCGGAGCTGATTACAACCGGGTTTCCCTCATCTTGGCGGTGCTCGAAAAGAGAGTCGGTCTTAGAATTTTAGATCAGGATGTTTTTGTAAACGTAGTTGGGGGGGTTAAAGTGCTGGAACCGGCGGCGGATCTGGGGATAGCGGTGGCTTTAGCCTCCAGTTTTAAGGGTAAACCGGTTGGCGCTGATTATCTCGTAGCCGGAGAAATCGGCTTAACCGGAGAGATCCGAGCGGTTACGCAAATAGACCGGCGGATACGGGAGGCCAATCGGGTTGGCTTCCATCGTTTTGTAGTGCCTAAGGGCAGTGAAAGGCACGTCAGCAAAATACCGGGTGCGGAGATTATTGGCGTCGCTACGCTCGCCGAAGCGCTGCAAGTGGTCTTAATGTAGAATTATAGAAAAATATAGTGGCGTAAATTTTATACTAACCTAATTTCGAAAAGTGAAGGAAGGGAGACCAGGATGGTTCGAACAGAAGAGAAAAACAAAGAAGAAATCCTGGAAAAAGGAGCCCGAAACCGAGAGGCCAAAGAGGCCAAGGAGACCAAAGAGGCCAAGGAACCTAAAGAAACCAGAGAGCATACCGTTAAAGAAACCGCTTCCGGGAAAGATTCCAAAGGTTCTAAAGAGATCAAAGAATCGAGAGAAAATAAGGAAGATAAAGAAGAGAAGCGGGAAGACCGGCTCCGGGAAGAGAGACCTTCTAAAGAAGAGCGGCTCCGGGAAGAAAAAGAGCAAGAAGAGAAGCTTGGGCGGGCTTTAAAGATGGTGGCTTCCGGCACCCCCTTGCGGGATGGGATTGAAAGTATTTTACGGGGTAAGATGGGCGCCTTAATTATGATCGGGGATTCTCCTCAGGTAATGGCCATTGTGGAAGGCGGCTTTAAAATAGACTGCGAGTTTACGCCCGCTTACTTATATGAACTGGCTAAAATGGATGGGGCCATAGTTTTAAGCCACGATACCCGGCGCATCCTGTACGCCAATACCCAGCTGGTGCCCAATCCCCTGATTCCTTCCTGGGAGACCGGAATCAGACACCGGACTGCAGAACGGACCGCCCGGCAGACGGGGGAACTGGTTATTTCCATTTCCAAGCGCCGCGGTTTGATTACTCTGTATCAAGGCTATTCCAAATACGTCCTGCAAGACATAGGCCTGCTGCTGGTAAAAGCGAATCAGGCTTTACAGACCTTAGAGAAATATCGCATGGTTTTAGATAAAGACTTGGTAAGCTTAAGCGCGTTGGAATTTGAAAACATGGTCACGGTTTTTGAAGTTACCCGGGTTATCCAGCGTAGTGAATTAGTGATGCGGATCGTTAAAGAGATAGAGGGCTATATCAACGAATTAGGTGTTGAAGGCCGCTTGGTCAGCATGCAGATGCATGAATTAGTGGTTAATGTGGAAGCGGAAATTCTTTGGATCATCCAGGATTACGCTGTTCGGCCGGCCGAGAAAACGCCCCGCCAAATCCGGGAGCATCTTGACCGTTGGTCTCCGGAGGAATTAACCGATTTGGTGGCTATTGGCCGTTGTCTCGGTTATGGTGCTACCACCGGAACTTTGGATTTGCCGGTTTCAGCCCGAGGCTACCGCATCCTGCAGAAAGTTCCGCGGCTGCCCACCTTGATTATTGAAAATCTGGTTGAACACTTTGGGGATCTCTCTACTATTCTTCGGGCTTCTATGGATGACCTGGACGAAGTTGAGGGCATTGGCGAGGTTAGAGCCCGAGCCATAAAAAATGGTCTAAAACGATTACAGGAACAGGTTATTCTGGAGCAGCGAATCTAGCTTAAGCCCACTTCAGCTTAAGTGAAATTAAAAACGCGCAGAGTGCTGATCTTTTTCTGTTCTTTAAGCAATACATCATAGAGATTTAAATCCAGCAGGTTACATAGGGCGGCAATATAAAAGAGATGTTTGCCGATCTCCATTTCTGTAACCTCCTGACAGGAGGGACAGAGGGAGCCCTGGAGATGGCTTTCCAGATAATCTTTCAAATCAGATAGTGAGGCTTCCGGGGGTATGGGTTTTTTCTTGGCATCGATCTGGACGCAGCCACAGCTGGTTACGGATTTAACTACCGCTCGGTCAACCCGCGCCGTTGACTCCTGGAATTTGGATAAAACATCCAGGATGCTGTGGTGTCGAATCAGCAGTTCGGAAACGGTGTTTTGAAATTCGTCGCACAATATGTCTTTCATAGGAATGGTATCACTCCTTTGTTCCAAAGCTCCAAGTCACTTAAGTCAACAGATAATAATCAATGTGAAATTTACTACTGCACTCACTATTATAATGATTAGCGCTTTCGATTGTCAATGTACCAGGATAACGAAGGTTGTCGGTATGTGGCAAAAAAGCGGGAATGCCGCTTTTTGACAGGGTATGGGGAGATTGTTATAATGGGAACTAGAAATTGTCAATCAGGAGAAAGGAGGTGGAAAGCATGATTAATCGATTGGTAAGGGGTATTATTACGCTGCTGGGGGGGATTTTAGGCTATTGGTTGAACAGTTTACTGCTGGAGAACCGATTTGTGCATCCTCTCATTCCTGATGGACGTATGACCTATGTCTTTCTCGGGTTAGGCATTTTGGTATTTGCCCTGGTTTTCTTTGTGATTAGCCCTTGGTTGATAAAAAAAGTAAAACAGGCAACCGGGGCAGTAGAGAGCGCTCTGCAAAAAGTCCCAATTCAAGATTTGTTAGGCGGTGCCTTAGGTTTAATAATCGGACTTATCATTGCTACTCTTTTAGGTTTTTCATTTGCGAATGTGCCGGTGGTTGGCGGTTATTTAGCGGTGTTAGTCAGCTTAGGTTTGGGTTATTTAGGGTTAGTGCTGGGAATGAAACGAAAAGATGAGCTGTTGGCGGTTTTTTCAATTTTTCCCCGTTTTGGCGGAAAGGATAAAGAGAAAACCACCCCGAAGACAGAGGTTCGCGGTCGTTATAAAATTTTAGACACGAGTGTCATAATCGACGGTCGGATTGCGGATATCTCTCAAAGCGGGTTCCTTGAGGGGATTCTCCTGGTACCCTCCTTTGTACTCGAAGAGTTGCGCCACGTGGCGGATTCCTCCGATTTGCTCAAACGGAGCCGAGGCCGGCGGGGACTGGACATCTTAAACGAAATGCGTAAGAGTCCCAACATTAACGTAGAGGTGATTGAAATTGATTTTGATGACCTCACGGAGGTGGACACCAAATTAGTTCGGCTGGCTCAGTTAAAAAACGGATATATTGCGACTAACGATTACAATTTAAACAAGGTCGCCGAATTACAGGGGGTTATGGTTTTAAACATTAACGAATTGGCTAACGCGGTTAAGCCAATCGTTTTACCGGGTGAAGAAATGGTGGTTCAGGTGATCAAAGACGGTAAAGAAGCCGGCCAAGGGGTGGCCTATCTTGATGACGGAACCATGATTGTGGTAGACGGCGGTCGCCGGTTTATCGGTCAGACGGTAGATGTTCTGGTTACCAGTGTGTTTCAAACCGCTGCTGGCCGGATGATTTTTGCTAAACCGAGGGGCACGGATAAGAAATTTGGTTCCTCGGAAAACATCAATGGGGTGAATTTTATTGGCTAAGATTACGGCAGTTATTCCTGCCGCCGGTCAGGGCGTTCGCATGGGGGTCTCCGTAAACAAGCAGTATTTGAAGTTAGCTGGTCTCCCGCTGCTTCTGCATACGCTGCAGGTATTCCAAGCCGAATCTTTGATCGAGGAAATTATCTTGGTGGTAGGCGAGGCCGAAATTTCACGGTGTAAAGCTAAAATAGTTGATCCTTATGGATTATCCAAGGTCCGGTCGATTATCGCGGGCGGAAAGGAACGTCAGGATTCAATAAACCGGGGGCTGCAGGAACTTGCTGATGATTGTCAATGGGTGGTCGTGCACGATGGGGCACGACCCCTTTTAATAAACGAGGTGCTAAAGGAAACGATCCAGGCGGCAGAGGAGTGGGGTGCGGCTGTGGCCGCAGTCCCAACGAAAGACACCATCAAGGTGGCCGGACCCAAGGATTTGGTGCAGTCTACGTTAGATCGCCGAAGCCTTTGGAGTATCCAGACCCCCCAGGTTTTTAAGCGCTCATTGCTGGTTAAGGCTTATGCTCAGGCTTATGCCGATGGCTTTTATGGTACTGACGATGCTTCTTTGGTGGAAAGAGTCGGCGCCCCGGTAAAACTGGTGCGCGGCAGTTACGAAAACCTTAAAGTAACGACACCGGAAGACCTGGATCTAGCGGAAGCGATTATAAAAAGGCGTGGGCAGGGCTGAAATCTTAAATAATAAACAACAAGCATTAAGCTAAAATCTTTGACAAACAAACTATTTCAAAAGGTGGCCGGAACATGGTACGAGTAGGGGTAGGTTATGACGTACACCGCCTGGCAAAAGAGCGGGACCTGATTCTAGGGGGAGTAAAAATTCCTTATGCCAAGGGACTGCTCGGGCATTCTGATGCCGATGTGCTGGTGCATGCGCTCATGGACGCCATCCTGGGGGCTGTAGCCTTAGGCGATATCGGCCAGCATTTTCCGGATAAGGATCCGCAGTACGCGGGGGTGTCCAGTATCAGTCTTTTGGAACAGGTACGGGCGAAAATAGACGAACTGGGTTGGCGGATCGGCAATGTCGACAGTGTAATCGTGGCCCAAAGGCCGCGGTTAGCCGCTTATATCCCAGAGATGCGCGTCAAGGTGGCCAGCGCCCTGCAGGCAGACATGGGCCAGGTCAGTGTCAAAGCTACGACCACTGAAGGTCTGGGGTTTGCGGGAACTGGGGAGGGAATTGCGGCTTATGCGGTGGTCTCCCTGGTTATTGTTAATGATGAGAGATTAGGTATTGGGGATTAGGGATTAAGTATTAGTTAGCAGTATTATTAAGCTTATACATTTAGATCATAGATTATTTTGGAGAAAGGCGAGTTGAAACAATGACGGATTTAACGGGTTTAGAAAAGGTGCGGGTGCGCTTTGCGCCCAGTCCCACCGGTCCTTTACATATCGGCGGCGCGCGTTCCGCCTTGTTTAACTATGTGCTGGCGCGAAAAACCGGTGGCAACTTTGTGGTAAGGATTGAGGATACGGACCTGGAGCGTTCCAGCCGGGAATCGGAAGCCAATATTTTAGACTCCCTGCGCTGGCTGGGGATTGAGTGGGATGAAGGGATCGAGGTTGGCGGAAAGTATGCCCCTTATCGGCAGACCGAACGGCTGCATACTTACAGGCAGTTTGCCCAGCAGCTGCTCGAGACCGGACAGGCGTATTACTGTTATTGCACTGAGGAAGAATTGGAGGCGGAGCGGCAAGCCCTTTTGGACGAGGGTGAAATGGTCTTATACCAAGGAAAGTGCCGGCATTTGACGGATGCGGAACGCGAAGGACTGGAGGCAATGGGACGCAAACCGGCCCTGCGGTTTCGGGTACCGGATGATCAGACCGTAGTCGTAAACGACTTGGTGCGGGGAGACGTGGCTTTTGAAACCAGCACCCTGGGCGATTACATCATTGTTAAATCGGACGGTATTCCGGTCTACAATTTTGCCTGTGTGGTCGATGATACCCTGATGGAAATTACCCACGTGATCCGGGGGGAAGAACACCTTTCCAACACCCCGCGGCAACTGTTGCTCTACGATGCGTTAGGGCTTGAACGGCCGCAGTTTGCCCATGTTTCCTTAATTTTGGGCGCGGATCGTTCCAAAATGAGCAAACGCCATGGGAGCACCTCGGTGGTAGCCTACCGGGAAGCCGGCTATCTGCCCGAGGCTCTCCTTAACTTTTTGGTCTTGTTGGGCTGGTCCCCGCCGGGGGAAGAGGAACTTCTCAGCCTGGACCAAATAATCGAGTACTTTTCGCTCGACAGGGTGGCCAAGAACCCCGCGGTTTTTGACCTGGATAAATTAAAGTGGATCAATGGCTGCTATTTGCGCCAAAGTGAACTCGACCGGCTAACCGACTTGGCCATCCCTTTTTTGCAAAAGGACGGGCTGTTTAGCGAACAGCTTAACGCGGCTGAGTATGCTTGGGTTAAACTCCTGGTGGAGGCAGTAAGGGATAGGATCAGCTGTCTCAGTGAGTTGGTCGGCGAAGCGCGAGCTTATCGGCAGGTCGAGGTGCAGCCGGAGAATGAGGAAGCGCAGGCCGTACTGCTTGAGGAGCAAGTGCCGATAGTGGCCCAGCGGTTTAGGGAAAAGCTTGAAGCGCTGGAGCAGGAGGGAACCCCGCTCGATGTACCGCAAGCCAAGGTCCTGCTTAAGCAGATCATAAAGGAAAACAAGCTTAACGGCCGTAAAGTCTATATGCCGCTCAGGGTAATGCTAACCGGCAAAGTACACGGCAGCGAGCTTTATTATGTGATTCCGCTGCTCGGTATTGATGGCTGTTTCTCCCGTTTAGCCAAATTGGGCTATTAATCTGCCAAGTGATTTATCCGAATGATTTACTTAAATGTTTTACTTATATGAATACCGAACGAATAACCGAATGAATAAACCGATGAATTGCCTAATGATTTAACGACATGCCTAATGATTTGGCGTTGACAATCCGCGGCCTGGATGAGTATAATGATTAAAAGCGCATATTAAAAGCTTTGAATGGGGAGAGTAAACGTTTTGACCAGCCTAAGAGAGGAACCATCATTGGCTGCAAGTGGTTCTGGTGAGGTCTGCGTAGAAGTGCACCCGGGAGCTTCCGGGCCGAACGTTAAAACCAGTAGGTCGGGACGAAATGACCCACGTTACCGGGTTCGATACTGAATGATGTGATTGCGGATCTATCAGCGGTGTCGGTGAGGGGGTTCCATTGGAACCAATCAGGGTGGAAACGCGAAGTAATCCTTCGTCTCTGACAAAGAGATGAGGGATTTTTATTTTTGCGAGTTTTGTTTTTGCATGGATTAATTCTTGTAAGTATATTATTTTTTTGATCAAATATTTTTAGAAAGGATGGGGTCTGGATGTTTAATTTTGTGAAACAGTTGCGCCGTGATATTGAAGTGGTATTTGAGCGGGACCCGGCGGTCCGCAGTGTTTGGGAAGTCATCTTCTGTTACCCCGGTTTTCATGTTTTGCAGCTGCACCGGTTGGCCCACTGGCTGTATAAGCGTCGGTGGTTTGTCTTAGCCCGAATGATTTCGCATCTGGGCCGGCATATGACCGGGATTGAGATTCATCCCGGCGCCACTATTGGCGAAGGTTTGTTTATTGACCACGGCATGGGTGTAGTTATAGGTGAAACCGCGGAGATTG
>CAYXHK010000021.1:0-6625 GCA_964464665.1 uncultured Syntrophomonadaceae bacterium | reverse complement strand
ACTTTGTACCAGGGGGTAACCTTGGGGGGGACCGGGAAGGAAAAAGGTAAACGGCACCCAACCATCGGGGATAATGTGGTTATCGCGACCGGGGCTAAAGTCTTGGGTTCGTTTACCGTAGGGGATAACGTTAAAATCGGTTCCGGGTCGGTGGTGTTAAACAGCGTACCGCCTGACTGCACCGTAGTAGGGGTGCCCGGCCGGGTGGTGGCGCTCAATGGCCGCAAACTGACCCCCGAAGAGAACATCGATCTTCAGCATCATTTGCTGCCTGACCCGGTGGCTGATCTGATCAATAATCTGCAGCAGCGGGTTGAGTATTTGGAAAAAAAGCTGATTAAGGTGGAGGAGAAACAGGATGAGTTTAAAGATGTACAACACGCTAACCCGGCAAAAAGAGGCATTCAGCTCGCGTAAGCCCGGCCAGGTGGGGATGTATGTATGCGGACCCACAACCTATAATTATATCCATCTGGGAAATGCGCGGCCCATCGTGGTATTTGACACGGTGCGCCGCTACCTGGGCTACCGGGGGTACCAAGTGGAGTATATCCAAAACTTTACCGATATTGACGATAAGATAATCAATCGGGCTAAAGAGCTGGGGGAAGACCCGCAGCAATTGGCACAGCGCTTTATCGGCGAATATTTCCGCGACGCCGACGCTTTAAACGTTATGCGGGCCAATGTCCATCCCCGGGTCAGTGAACACTTGCCCGAGATATTGGAGATGATCCAGGGGCTTTTGGACAAGGGAGCAGCTTATCAGCTGGAAGGGGATGTTTATTACGCGGTAGAGCGGTTTGCCGGATACGGCAAGCTATCCGGCCGCTCCCTCGAGGACGTACAAGCCGGAGCGCGGGTCGAGGTGGATGAACGGAAAAACAATCCCTTGGATTTTGCGTTGTGGAAAGCGGCCAAACCGGGAGAGCCGGCTTGGGAAAGCCCCTGGGGAATGGGCCGGCCCGGCTGGCACATTGAGTGCTCGGCCATGTCCATGAAGTATCTGGGTTTTGGGTTTGACATTCACGGCGGGGGCAGTGATTTGATTTTCCCGCACCACGAAAATGAGGTGGCTCAAGCCGAAGCGTTTGCGGATAAGCAGCCCTTCTGCCATTATTGGCTGCATAACGGGTTTATTACGGTTAACCAAGAGAAGATGTCTAAATCCCTGGACAATTTTTTCTTAGTCCGGGATATCCTGGCCAAATTTCCCGCCCCGGTGGTGCGGTTCTATCTGTTGTCCACCCACTACCGCAGTCCGCTCGACTTTGATGACAGCAAATTAGAAATGAGCCGCCGCAGTTTAACCCGGTTAAAGACCAGTCTCGATTTGCTGGATGAGGTGCTGCGTGAAAACCGGGAAACCGCGGGTGACGATTCAGCGGCACCGGCCAAGCCAGCCAGGGAGGCGGATGCCAAGCCCGGGTGGTCAGCTTTAGCCAGCCAGATCAAGCAGTCGAAACAAGAATTTATCGAAGCCATGGATGATGATTTCAATACCGCCCGGGCTACAGCCGCCCTTTTTGACCTGTCTCGGGAGATAAATACTTTAATTAATCAAATCGTTCATGGTAAGGGTCAGCCTAGTGTACCGGAGCGCGAGACCCTCGGTCAAGCCCAACGTACCATGGAGGAACTTTTGGGAATACTGGGGTTGGATCGAGATTTCATGGGCCGAACCGCTGCGGCTGCCGCCGAGTCAGGAGCGAGCGAGCGCCGGGAGCAGCTGCTCAAACTGCTCAGCCAATTACGGCAGGAAGTGCGGGAGCATAAAGACTGGACCACGGCGGACCAGATTCGGGATGGCTTAAAAGCGCTTGGGGTGACCTTGGAGGATACCCCCCAAGGGGCGAGGATTAAGCTAGCTCAGGCCGACTCAGAGTTAAAAGAGGCGTCCTTGATTGAACTGCTCATTGACCTGCGGCAAAAGGCGCGGACGCGGAAAGACTTTGCCTTGGCCGATAGAGTCCGCGCTGGCCTTCTGGAATTGGGCATTGTACTCGAAGATTCGGCGCAGGGTACCCGGTGGAAAAGTTAGCGGGCTAGAGTTTACGGGATTGGTTGGAGGAGTATTTATTAAATGACGGATAAAGTACCCGAAGCAGTCGTTCCCGGGTTGAGCGATTTGTCGGAGCATCCAGCGGATAACCCGGAGCTATCAAAGGGCGACCCCCTTAGGATCGTCTACCTTAAGGCTGATTGGTTCAACGCGGCCGGCCTGGCGGACCCGGATGATTTGCCTCCGTTAGTCTTAGCCTACTTGGGGGACGCCGTTTACGAATTGTTTGTGCGGGTAGGACTGGTGGCCCGGGGTTTCACCCGGGTCGGTCCATTGCATCAGGAGGCAATTAAGCTGGTGCGGGCAACCTGTCAGGCCCGGGTTCTCCATGAAATTGAGGAAACCTTGACCCCAGAAGAAATCCGGGTGATGAAGAGGGGCCGCAACGCCAAATCCGGGCATGTTCCCCGCAGCACGGAAGCAGTCGAGTATCGTTGGAGCACCGGTTTTGAAAGCTTAATCGGTTATCTGTATCTGAAGCAAAGGTTCGAGCGCTTGGAGGAGATTCTGGCGCACCTGCCCTGGCCGGCGCCTGGTCCTCCAGTTAAATAAAATAAAAATAAAAGACCCGGTTTTTAAACCGGGTCTTGGCCAAGGTCGGCTAGATTCAGAGGCTGTCGGTTGCGGTAAACGGTGAAACAGTATTCAAGCCCCTGGTGGTTTTTGGGAGGCCCGGCTGCCACCAAATCCCACGTCTCCGTCTCGTCTAAATTCGGAAAGAATCTATCCGCGGGATAAGTGTTTTCAATCTTAGTAACGTATACCTCGGTGCAATAGGGGAGGAGCTGCTGGAAAACCTCTCCTCCCCCGATAAGAAAGACCTCCTTGCCCGGGTATTTTTTCAGGGTTTCGGCCAACTCCCGCAAGGAGTGACAAACGAGTATGCCGGAATGTTGTTTCAAGTCTTTAGTGCTCAAAACCAGGTTTATTCTTTCCGGTAGCGGTTTTTGACCGGGCAAAGATTCAAAAGTCCCTCGACCCATGATTATCACCTGACCGATAGTTGTTTGTTTAAAAAACCGCATATCTTCGGGTATTTTTACCAGCAAGCTACCCTTATAGCCGATTCCCCAATTCTTATCCACCGATACGATTGCCTTCATCTGCTTCTCCCCCTTAAAAAAGTTAAAAGGCCTGGTAAATGAACAAATTGGCTAACTAAGAACACTTTGTTTTATTAGATTCTCGGACTCAGAAAAAGGGATGCACCCCTATGGATGCAAAATTTATGGTGGCAATTTTGTTTTGTTGTTTTGCCAACTTGGTATAAATTATTCCATAATCCGACAAATGTAATAGCTTATTAAACTTTTTCTTTTTTCAGAGAAATTGCCATTATGCAATTTCCTCAAACAGCTACCGGAATATTTTTCAGCGTCTCGCCATGCTGGTAGTTTTCTAAAGTAAAGTCTTCGACTTTGAACTCGTAAAAATCCTTGATTTTAGGATTGATTATAAGCTTAGGAGCGGGATATTGGGTCCGCTGGATCAGTTCCTTTACCAGCGGGATGTGCCGGTCGTAAATATGGGCATCGGCGATTACGTGGTACATTTCTCCCGCCTGGAGATTGCTGGCTTGGGCCAGCATGTGCAGCAAGATGGCGTATTGGCAGACGTTCCAATTGTTTGCCACCAGGGTATCTTGAGAGCGCTGGTTTAAAATGGCGTTCAGTTTTTGTCCGGTAACGTTTAAGGTAAGGCTGTAGGCGCAAGGATATAGATTCATGGCGTGCAGATCCTGGTGATTGTACATATTGACGATGATTCGCCGGCTGTACGGGTTATGTTTTAAGTCGAAAAGCACCCGGTCCACTTGATCAAATTTTCCTTCCGGGTATTGGTGCTCAAGGCCTAGCTGATACCCGTAGGCTTTGCCGATTGAACCATCCGGATCTGCCCAACTGTCCCAGATGCGGCTGTTTAAGTCTTTGATGTTGTTTGACTTTTTCTGCCAGATCCAGAGCACTTCGTCAATGGCTGCGGTTAAGTTGGTCGGTCTTAGGGTTAAGATCGGGAATTCCTCGGAAAGGTCGTAGCGATTAATCACCCCAAATTTTTTCAGGGTATGGGCTGGCATGCCGTCCTCCCATTTGGCCCGTACCGTTTCTTTGGCGGAAGAAACCCCGTTTTCTAAAATATCTTTACACATGCTGATAAAAAGCTGATCCGCTTTACTCATGTATGCTCACCTTCCGCTGTTAAATGAACTTGATCTTTACACCAATCAGCTGGCTAAAAAGCTGAATAAAAATGCTCGGTCTGAAATGTTTGACTTGATGTATGGCAAAGCTTTAACTTTAACCAAGCATAGCATAGTTTTTTAAGAAATTCACTATTAAGCTTTTGGCGACCAATCACGTTTCCCGGTTGTATTAAGCCCCACGCCGAGGGTGTTTCTGCAGATTGTTTGATTTAAACCATCCGGCGCGCCAGAAACCGGGTATAATATGAGGTAATTCCTTAGAAGGTTGGAAATCAGCAACACCAGCGAAGAAGTCCGTAAAGACCATTAAAACCGGCGAAACCAACGAAGATGACTAAACCAACGAAGCGAACAAACCCAACGAAGTCAACGAAACCAACGAAGCCAACGAAGCGAACAAACCCAGCGAATACAACAAAGCTAACATACCAGCGAAACCAGCTAAGCAAGTGAAGTCAGGGAAAGGGGAAAATCGTTAACCGATGGAAGACAATGAGATCAGAGTCGGCCGAAGACCAGTTTTAGAAATACTGCGTGCTAAGCAGCCGGTAAATCGGGTCGTGCTTACCCGCGGGGCGAAGGATGAGTCGTTGCGGGAAATCCGGAAACTCGCCCGGGAACAAGGAGTACCAATCGTAGAAGCGGATAAGGCTTATTTAGATCGTCAGACCAATTCTTTAAACCACCAGGGAGTGCTGGCCTGGGTTGCGCCAAGGGGTTATGTGGAAGTGGAAGACCTCTTAGAATTGGCCCGCAGCAAAGGGGAACCGCCCTGGTTGGTCGCCCTGGACGGGCTGGAAGATCCGCAGAACCTGGGTTCCATCCTGCGGACTGTAGAAGGGGTGGGAGCGCACGGCGTAATCATTCCTAAACGACGCTCGGTGCAGTTGAATGCTACGGTGGCGCGGACCTCGGCCGGGGCCGTAGATTTGGTGCCGGTTGCCCGGGTGGCTAATCTGGCTCAGACTCTTGAGAGACTTAAGGAGCACGGTTGCTGGGTAATCGGGGGCAGCGGAGAGGCTGACAAACTGTATACCGAAGTCGATTATACCGGTGGCCTGGTGCTGGTTATCGGGGGTGAAGGAGCCGGCTTAGGCCGATTGATTGCGGAGAAATGCGATTTACTGGTGCGTCTGCCGATGGCCGGGCAAATAAATTCCCTTAATGCTTCGGTGGCGGCCGGGGTTTTTCTGTATGAAGTTTTGCGGCAAAAACGGAATAAACCAACACTTTAAGCGTCAGGTAAACAACCTGGCTAAGCGGTTTCTGCCTAAGGCACCAAGTTTGGCGGGCTTTGGTGGAAATTGTCTAAAGTATAATATATCCGTGAGTGCCTATAAACCAGACTGTGCTATTGACTCGAATTCCGGCTTTCGTTATAATAATTATGTTAATTAGGACAACCTTCCTCACCCTTGTCAAATCTTATAGTGGCAACTGACTAGTTTGCCTTTCCAATCTGCCCCTGAATCTGCGATAGTAGTTTCAGTGAGATAGGTCAAGGTATTTATTTTCTTGGGAGTTAGGCTTAAAATCTTTTTGCCTATAATCAGGGACCAGTTTATAAAGCCGATTAAGTACTGTTGTGGAGGCGATCTGGGTGACTCTTGTCGTACAAAAAGAGTTGTTGGATGCTTATGAGGTCATGTGTGATGAAGAAATTGTAGAGTTGGTAAGAACCGGTGACCCATTAGCTGAAGAGCATCTGATAAACAAATACCGTAATTTTGTACGGGCTAAGGCCAGATCCTATTTTCTCATAGGCGCGGACCGGGAAGATATTATTCAAGAAGGAATGATTGGCCTTTTTAAAGCGATTCGTGATTTTCGCTGTGACAAGCTGTCTTCCTTCAGGGCTTTTGCCGAATTATGTGTAACCCGGCAGATCATTACCGCCATTAAAACGGCTACTCGGCAGAAACATATCCCGTTAAACTCTTATGTATCTTTAAATAAACCGATCTATGATGAAGATTCAGACCGTACGCTTCTGGACGTTATTACCGGCTCCAAAATCACCGACCCGGAAGAATTGATCATCAGTCGGGAAGAATTTGACGATATCGAAGAAAAGATGGGTGAGATTTTAAGTTCCCTGGAATGGAAAGTGCTGATGTCGTACTTGGAAGGCAAATCCTATCAGGAGATTGCGGTTGACCTTAAACGTCACGTGAAGTCAATTGACAATGCCTTGCAGCGGGTGAAACGGAAGCTGGAACGGTATTTGGAAAAACGGGACGACGAATAATTTGCTGAAAGCCACTAGTTTGAGTTGACAGGCAAAGAGAATTCTGATATGATTTCAGTTGTCGTGAAATTAACCTTTTAAAAAAAAGGGAACGTGCCGACGTAGCTCAACG
>CAYXHK010000020.1:0-16655 GCA_964464665.1 uncultured Syntrophomonadaceae bacterium | reverse complement strand
CTTTTGTTTATTTCAGGCTTCGCACAACTGTTTAATTTTCAAAGATCAGGGTTTTGGTTTTCTGTGTTTGCTGCGGTGCTTTTGCCCCTCAGCAGGAACTTTAGTTTATCAGGTTATATACCCTTTGTCAACAATTTATACCTGCCAATTGTTTCCTTGGGTCTGCTGCGGCGGAATCTCATTGTTCATCCCAAAGCTTCTGACGCCTCGGTCGAGATGCTCCTGCATTGAAATAGTCGCATCTTAGCTATTGTCTGGGATAAAGCCTCTAAAAACTAAAGTAAGACTATTTCATCTCAAAGCATCTGACGCCTCGGCAGAGATGCTCCTGCAAAATGTTTCCTCTTCGGCCCGCAACAGTTGCTATTGTAGCACAGTCACAAATATGGTGTCAACACCATTTTAGCGAAATTTCGACAAAAACCGGTATGGCCAATAAATCAAATGCTGGAGGATGTAAAAGCTTCCTGTAGCCATTATCTTTTTGGCGGATAGACTTCAGCTCTTAGCTTATTTAAATTTATTTTTCCCTGATAAGTTATTTATTTTACATAAAGAAGGAATCATAGGAAGGATAACGAATATCTTTTCCTTAAGCATTTATTCTAGGGGGTGTTTTAAATGAGAGAAGAATCGCCATTAACCGTTATGCACAGCATTGTTTGGCCGATTTGCCTGGTGGGAGCTAAGTATCGGGGCCAACATAATGTTATGACCGTAGCCTGGATAAATCAGGTTTCTGATAAGCCCTTGCTGCTCGCCGTCTCTATTGCCAAGACCCGACACACTCACGACATGATTGTCAACACGGGTGAATTTGTGGTTAGTATACTTCATGCTGAACAAAAAGACATTTCTTCCTTTTGTGGCTTCCGTTCGGGGAGGGATATTGATAAAATAGCACAGTTGAACCTGAAAACAAGCCCCTCGAAAACTGTAAAGGTTCCCCGTCTAGTCGACTGTCTTGGCAACCTGGAATGCAAGGTTACTGCTCATCATCCGGCTGGAGACCACACGATTTTCATCGCCGAGCTGGTTGCGGCAGATATCAGCGAAGAAAAAATCAATCCCTTAATTATGTGCAGGGGAAAAACTATCAATTTTAATTAAAGAAACCATTATCCCTAAAATAGAGAAATATAAACTTACACAACGGAATCACCCAACTCTTTGCGTCAAACCGAGAAAAATATTTAACTGAACTGAATTTAAGCAAATAAGCTAAAGCCTGGTTTAAACTCGGCCAAATTTAAACCAGGTGTAAATTAAACTCCAAAATAAAACTAGGGCTAAAAACCAGGGCTACTTAATAATCCTTAAGGATTATTAAGTAGCCCTGGTTTTATAATGAATATCGTTATAATCGCCAGTCGTCAAAGGCAATGCCGTTAAAGCCTTTGGCCCACTAAGGCTGCTCACCCAGCCCGACCTTCAAGGCAACCCGCCTGGCTCCCCCGTCAATGCCGCTGACCTTTTTAGCCGCTGTTATGCTTAATACCCCTTAAATACGCGCTATTCTTAACTTGGATAACTGGAACGCAGAGATGCAACTTAACTTAATACCCCTTAAATACGGGGATTCGCTTTTCTTTGGCTGCCGCTAAACCTTCCTTCATGTCTTCAGTAAACGAGCAGATCACCTGTGTTGAAGACTCATAATCCAAAGCGCTTTCCAAGTCGGTATGCAAACCCCGATAAATTGATTTCTTCAGGAAACGGGCCGGTACCACGGGATTTAGGGCAATTCGGCCAGCCAGGTCTAAAGAAAACTCCATCAGTTTATTCGGTTCCTGCACATGATTAACCAAGCCGATGCGCAAAGCCTCCGGCGCGTCAATCGTATCCCCGGTCAGGCACATTTCAAATGCCTTGGCTGTGCCAACCAAACGCGGCAGCAAATAGGAGGCCCCCATGCCGGGATGGATCCCGATTTTAATGAAGGACATCGACATCTTGGTGTCGGTGCAAGCTATCCGCATATCACAAGCTAAAGCCAGACAGAGCGCGGCCCCGATGGTATGACCTTTGATTACCGCAATGGTTGGGATCTCCAGCTCCCTGACCGAAAGAAAGGTTTTGTAGTACTTAATGATATTAGCTTTCGCTTGGGCCGGCGGAGCATTAAACTGGTCAAAGGTCGATTGCAGGTCTCCCCCGGAGCTGAAAGAAGTTCCCTCCCCGGTTATAATTAAAACCCTGGCTTCTGAGTCCTCTTTTAGTTCCGTGATTGCGGCCCTAAATTCTCTGCCCAGATCCAGGGTCATGGCATTTCTTTTTTGCGGTTGATTAAAAGTAATAATGGCGACTCCGTCCTGTTTCTCAACCCGTATGGTTTCGTATTCCACTGCCTGGTCATCTCCTGTCTCTAAAAGTATAATTGATCAACTAAAATTAATAGTAATAATGTTATATCAAACTTCACTGGAGAAAATGTAATTCCTTCTGATTTAAGTAAAATCTTAATTGAAATCTCTTATATAGTTTCTATCGACTATATCCACAAACTTTAAGACGAGATTAGGGTCAAACTGGGTGCTGCTGGCATCGATCAACCGGGTAATGGCTTCTGCTGGAGAAAGCGCTTTGCGGTAGGGGCGATCACTGGTCATCGCATCATAGGCATCCACAATCGAGAGCATCCGGCACTCGATCGGTATTTCTATCGCTTTTATCCCCAACGGATACCCTTGGCCGTTCCACCATTCATGGTGTTTGAGGATCCAATCCGCTATGGGTGCTAAATCGGGGGCGGCCAGCGCGATTCGATGCCCAATTTCACAATGTCTTTGCATTTCGACGGTTTCCTCTTCCGTGAGCGAACCCGATTTTAATAAAATTCGGTCCGGAATCCCCACCTTGCCAATATCATGGAATTGCGCCGACAAGAGTAAATCATTCAAGCGGCAAGCGGGTAAATTAATGGCCATGGCCAGGTCGGTCAAAAATCTCTGCATGCGCTCCGCATGTTCTTCGGTGCGCATGTCTCGGGCTTCCATAGTTTTAATTAAGGTTTTAACGATGGCACTGCGGGCACTTTGACTGCGGCGCAGTTTTTCTCGATACATATGATTATCAGCCCGCTTATAGAGTTCATGCATACTTAACGCTTCATTCTTTCTAAAAGAAAAGCCGATGGAGATGCTTAGAGGAATATCCACATTATGACAGTTATAGTTTTCAACTTCATTTTGGATACACAAGACCGCATCTTCTAACCGAAAGATATCAGCGAAAGGCAGTAGTATCGAGATTTCATCACTGCCAACCCGGGCGATCATATCCCCATCCCGAAATGCTTTTTTGATGACCCGCGCCGCAGAAAGCAGCAATTCATCTCCGGTTTTATGCCCAAAAGTATCATTAACTATTTTTAGTCCATCTACATCGCACATGATGATCCCGGTTGGCACGTATTGACTATTTTCGTATTTTTGCATTTCTTCTTCAAAACGGGCGCGATTGTAGAGACCTGTGAGCCGATCATGCTGACACAAGAATTGCATCTGTTCCTCCGCCCGTTTTTGCTCCGTTATGTCCTGAATCGATTCAATGGCACCAATTACCGTGCCCTGATTATCGTATAAAATCGAGGCCGTGGCGCTCAGGTAAGCCCCGCTATTGCGCAGAGCCGGAGCAAGACCTTGGCCCTTTAAAGTATTTGCTTCCCTTTTAAGGTTTAAGTACTGCTTTTCGATTTCGGCATTCGGATTTAGTACCAAGTCAATCAGCAACGGCCGTTTAACCCCGTAAAACGGGACGGAATATGCACAGTCACCTTGGCCAATGATCTGCTTAGCCCTGACTCCCGTCATTGCTTCGGCCGCTTTGTTCCAAGCGATAACTTCGCCTTTCAAGTTAATTGCAAATGTAACCTCCGGCAGGAAGTTGATTATGTCCGCCATTCGCTGTTGGTCCTCCCTCAAGCGCCCATTTATCCTGTCCTAATTTTTTCTCGATAGAATTAATAAACTTCTCAACTAAATCGGCGTCAAATTGCGTATTTTTACCGCCAACTAGCTGCGCAAGGGCCTCCTCATGCGTTAACGCTTTTCGATAAGGTCGGTCGCTGGTCATTGCATCATAGGCGTCCGCAATCGCTAACATTCGACATTCGATAGGGATTTCCCTTCCTTTTAGACCAATGGGATACCCCTGACCACTCCACCACTCGTGATGCTTTAAGATCCAATCTGCAATTGGCGCTAAATCCGGTGCGGACAGAGCGATTCGATGGCCAATTTCACAGTGCCTTTGCATTTCCATTCTTTCTCCATCAGTAAGCGGACCGGGTTTAAATAAAATCCGATCCGGTATACCCACCTTGCCGATGTCATGAAATTGAGCAAATAAAAACAAATCGTGTTGTCTGGTAACTGGAAGACCAATTTCTTCGGCTAAGCCGATTAACAAATCCTGTAGTCGTTCGGCGTGTTCTTCGGTAAGAAAGTCTCTGGCTTCCAAGGTTTTTATCAGTGTTTTAACTATGGCGCTGCGGGCACTCTGACTGCTTCCAAGTTTTTCACGATACATTTTGTTGTCGGCTCTTTTGTACAGTTCATAGAGTCCGACCGAGTCATCATTTCTAACTGCGTAGCCTAGGGATATACTCAACGGAAGTTCTGGATTGTTCTGGTTATAGTCTTCAATCTTCCTTTTGATGCGGTGGACCGCTTCTTCTAACCTTGTAATACCAGCGGATGGCAACAATATCGAAAACTCATCGCCACCTATCCGGGCTATAAATTCCCCTTCGGAGAAAGAATTTTTTAAAACCTGCGCAGCTGATATCAATAATTCATCCCCGGCCTTATGCCCCAAAGTATCGTTAACTAATTTCAAGCCATCTACATCGCACATGATAATCCCGATTGGACCGCAATTTTCACACTGCTGCATTTCTGTCTCAAAACGGGCCCGGTTGTAAAGCCCGGTAAGCACGTCATACATGCTTAAAAATTCCATTTTTTCCTCGGACCGCTTTTGTTCGGTCTCATCCCGGATCGATTCAATGGCCCCGGTCACGTTTCCCTGCAAATCATAAATAGCCGAGGCAGTTGCTCTCAAGTAAGCAGCCCCCCGCTTACGCAATGCCGAACAGTAATTCTCCCCAACAAGCGTATTCTGGTGGCGTTTAATGAAAGGATACTCTTTTTCAACCTCAGAATCCTGCTTTAAGACCAAGTCGATCAGAATTGGTTTCTTAACTCCATAAAAGGCGTTTGAGTATGCGTAGTCTTTTTGCCCCAGCATGTACTCCGCCTTGATCCCCGTCATTTGTTCGGCTGCTTTATTCCAGGCGATGACTTCACCTTTAGGATTAATTACAAAGGTAGCATCCGGAAGAAAATCAATAATATTGGCCATCCGCTGCTGGGTCTCCCTTAGCTCCCTTTCCACTTTCTTTTGCTCGGTAATATCATTGATAATGCCAAATAATCCGATAATATTTCCCGTTTCATCTCGGACCGTGTCCCCGTGGATAGTCACTGGCACCTTTTTCCCTTTAGCCGTAATCAACTCCATTTCGTCGGTCCACGACTGTCCGCTTACTATGTTTTTGTATACGCTTAAGGCAAAACTGGAGTCTTGAAAAATCCTTGGTGCTCCGCCTTGGGCGTTGAGGGTTTTTTGCGTATAACCAAACAGCTTAACAAAAGCCTGGTTATGGAAGATTAAATCCCGGCCTTTGGCATCCGTCATAATGATGGCATTGCTGGCACACTCCACGGCCTTCCTAAGGCGCAGCATCTCTTCTTCCCTTTTTTGGGCTCGCGTAATATCCCGGATAAGTTCTATCGCTCCAGATACATTTCCTTGATCAACTATAGAGGCAGGGTCTGGGAAATATTGAATAATTTCGGCAATCGATTGACTCGGATCAACTTGTCCAAAATCCACATCGCCAGGGATGGTCCTTGCCGCCTTCAATCTTTGCTTTTTTTTAGTTTTCATTCCCTGGTAATTCCGGATATGGGGTTTTGCTTGATTTCTAAATTTAAGTTGTTTTGATTTGATCCGCATAATACATACTCCAATTAAAAGTGTAGCGAGGTAGTAGTGCAGAAAAAGCTAAGATTGAGATTTTTAATAATGATGTAGCTACGGCAGTAAATACGGGTGCAGAAATAACTAAGATTGAGATTAAATCTAAGGCTGATTATGCTTGGGTGTAGGAAAAACTAAGCTTGGGATTAATCTTACGACCCGACCAGTCGATTATACTGAAATCAATTAAATTCCTTATATCGACTCCCCTACCATCCAATCATCCAACCTATTTTTATTATAACATTATAAAATTTACAATCATACCTTTTTTCTACAAATCTCATAATCGTTTTATTATACTTCATAATAATTCTGTTTACAATAAAGGATGATTAAGTATAGTGTTATTTCGACAATATATGCGTCCGGAACTACTCTGATTAAATATTCTTTTATTCTGCTCTGAGTCAATTCCCTGTATAAATCCCGTTAACCGGTCTTTCCCAATAGCATTATCTTGAATATACTCTATGCCCTGTTTGTTTTTAAATGCAAAACCGCTATATCCCTATAATTATATTTAAGTGGTAAAGACAGACAGTATAGGACAATATAACTTATGAATGATTATTATATAAATGAAAGGAAGGTGATGCCACATGAATAAAGACAAAGCAGCCAATAGACTGATTACTGAAAAAAGCCCTTACCTATTGCAACATGCCTATAACCCGGTGCAATGGCATCCTTGGGAACAGGAAGCCTTTGACAAGGCAAAACAGGAAGATAAACCTGTTTTTCTCTCTATTGGCTATAGCTGACTTTATGCCTCTGAGAACTTGTCACTGGTGTCACGTAATGGAGAGAGAATCTTTTGAAGACCAGGAAGTTGCGGACCGGCTTAACGAAGGCTTTGTGGCCATTAAGGTCGACCGCGAGGAAAGACCAGACATAGATCATTTTTATATGGAGGTTTGCCAGGCCCTGAACGGCAGCGGCGGCTGGCCCCTGACCGTTTTTTTAACCCCGGCCAAAAAGCCCTTTTATGCGGGCACCTACTTTCCCAAAAAATCTAAATATGGCCGCCCTGGGCTGCTGGATGTTTTAACCCAGCTTCGGGACCTTTGGCAAAACGACCGCAGCCGGCTCGAAAACGCCGGGGAAAAAATTGTCGGGGCGCTACAGCCAAAGCCGGAATCCCATCTAGCCAGGGACCCCGAACCCGAAATCCTGGAACAGGGCTACCGCTCCCTAAAGTTGGCCTTTGACCCGCTCTATGGCGGTTTTGGCCAGGCCCCTAAGTTTCCTTCCCCCCACCAGTTTTTCTTTTTGCTGCGCTATTGGAAGCAGCGGCCGGAACCGATGGCTTTGGAGATGGTGGAAAAAACCTTGAAAGCGATGTACGCCGGCGGCATCTATGACCATATCGGTTTTGGTTTTGCCCGCTACTCTACGGACCGTAAGTGGCTCGTCCCCCATTTTGAAAAAATGCTTTACGATAACGCGCTCCTGGCCCTGGCCTATCTGGAGACATATCAGGCGACGCATAATCCTTTTTACGCCAAAGTGGCCCGGGAGATTTTCACTTACGTTCTGCGGGACATGGTTTCGCCCTCAGGCGGTTTCTACACAGCGGAAGACGCGGATTCCGAGGGAGAAGAAGGAAAGTTTTATGTGTGGACGCGTCAGGAAATTCTGGACATCCTGGGGAAAGAGGAAGGCGAATTTTTCGCTGATCTGTATGATATTACACCGTCCGGAAATTTCGAGGGGCAAAACATCCCCAATCTGATTAAACAACTGCGCCATAATCCAGCCACCGAGTTTTTTTCCGGCGCAGCAGACCCAGGTGCCGTAGCCGACCCAGAGAACCCAAATCTGACAACTGAACCAGCGAAACCGAACCTGCCGAACGACTTGGCGAATCCGAATCAGGTGACCGATCCAGCGAACCCAACTAAATCAGCGGAACCGGCGAGCCTAAATCCGGTAACTAAACCAGGAAATCAAAACTTGGCGGCCCGGCTGGAAAACGCCCGGCAAAAACTGTTTGCCGTCCGGGAGCAGCGGGTCCATCCCTTTAAGGATGACAAGGTCTTAACCGCCTGGAATGGGTTGATGATTGCCGCTTTGGCCCGCGGAGCGTGGGTCTTGAACGAAAAGCGCTACGCCCAAGCCGCGTCCCAAGCCGTTAATTTTATCCTGAAAAAGCTCCGTAACCCCCAAGGACGCCTCTTAGCCCGTTACCGGGACGGAGAAGCCAACTATTTAGCCTACCTGGATGATTACGCCTATTTAACCTGGGGATTAATTGAGCTTTATCAGGCGACCTTTATCCCTAATTATTTAGAAATGGCGCTGCAGCTTACTAAAGAGATGCAGGAGCTTTTCGGGGACCGGGAAAAAGGCGGCTTCTTTTTTATCGGCCACGACGCAGAACAAATGCCGTCGCGGACTAAACAACTCCATGATGGCGCGATTCCCTCCGGGAATTCAGTTGCCGCTTTAAATCTCTTGCGCTTAGCTAGACTGATCGGCAATACGGAACTGGAAGAAGCGGCCAACTCCCAGCTGCGGACTTTTACCGAGGCGGTCACCGAATACCCGGCCGGGTATACTTATTTCCTCTGCGCCTTAAGTTTTGCCCTTGAGCCGCCCCTGGACATCGTGATTGCCGGCAGCGAATCAGCCAGTGTGGAACGAATTAACGCCGATGACCCGACCAGCCCAGTTTTCAAATCAACCCGGGAAGAGTTGAGTCCAGAACACCCCCCGAAAGAAAGTTTTAAGACGCTGCCCGATAAAAATGAACTGGCAAGCTCAAAACCGGATGGGCCGGATGTACCGGATGCCCAATCCGAGGCGTTATTCGAAGTCCTGCGAGCGACATATTTGCCGCAGGCGACTTTACTATTCCATAATACGGGGGAGGCTGGAACCAAAATTGCTGCTCTCGCCCCCTCCGTCGCCGATAAAAATCCCCTGAAGCAACAAACTACGGTTTATCTGTGCCAAAATTACGCCTGCCAGCCACCGATTACTGATCCGGCAGAGCTTAGCCAACAAATTCGGACCGGGGAGAGCTATTAAACGCTAAAAGCAAAGCATAGCAAAACCAAACAAAGCAAAACTAACCCGCCGTAAAAACTACCTGGCTGGGAGAATCCACTCGGACGTAAACAGCGACTAGACCGGTCAAAATATAATAAAATTTAAATTGAAACCCCAAACCCACTAACCAAATTTAGCCCAACCTTTGGTCAGTGGGTTTGATTTCGCTTAAAGGCACCATTATTTTTTTGAGTTACGCATTAAGCCTGCCGGCTTAGATACCGGGACTTTAGCACTAATATAGCCCTTTTTTCATATAGTGGAGTAGAAAATTTTGTTTTGCAGAAGGGCGGTATTTTTGTGCCGATCGTTGTTTATGTAGTCCAACCTGGGGATACCGTTTACAGCATCGCCCGGCGTTACGGAGTCACCCCGCAATCTATAATTGAAAGCAATAATCTGGCCAACCCCGATTTAATCTATCCAGGACAAAAACTGCAGATTAACGTGCGGGAAACGGAGCCCCAACCTACCCCGCCGGATCTGAAATCTTATACTGTGCAAGCCGGCGATACTTTATCGGGCATTGCCCAAAGAACCGGGGTTACGATGGCCGAGATTCTGGCGTTAAATAATTTAGCCAATCCCAACCTGATTTACGTCGGGCAAAGGTTGCTGCTGCCGGCCCATGCCCAGCTGCCTGATTCCGGGCAAATCCGTTATACCATCAGGTCGGGTGATACCTTGTATGCCTTGGCTCGCCGTTATCAGACAACCGTAGCCGCGATTTTAGCCGCTAATCCGGGGATCGATCCCAACCGGCTGCAGATCGGTCAACAAATCATAATCCCGAGCGCGCCGCCGGCAGCCACCCCGGTTTTTCAAGGCAACCCGAATCGGGCGCGGATCGCTTTAACCTTTGATGCAACTTATGGCGATAATTACACCAACCAGATCCTGACCATTCTGGAGCAGTACGGGGCGAAATCGACCTGGTTTATTTCCGGCATTTGGGCGGAAAATTTCCCAGATTTATTAAGGGCGGTCAATGCAGCCGGGCATGAAATCGGAAATCACAGCCAGACGCACCCCCACATGACCGAACTTTCTAGTGCGGAAATGCGCCGACAGATCCAGGGTGCCGGGCAAGCCATTCAAAATGTAATCGGCCGGCCAGTTAACCTGTTTAGGCCTCCTTTTGGGGAGTACAATCAGACTTTACTCAATGTGGCGGCTGAATTAGGGTACCGGACGATCATGTGGACCATCGATTCCTTGGATTGGCAAGATCCGGGTCCGGAGGCCATTGTAGAGCGGGTTTTAGACAACCTGAAAAATGGGGCCATCATTCTGATGCACAATGCGGCAGCGGATACGCCGGAAGCCCTGCCCACCTTGTTGGATGAAATAATCCGGCGCGAGTATGTGCCGGTTACGGTGAGCGAAGTTCTATAGCTTGAATAAAGGCAGATCAGCTTAGTCCTCGCCTTAAGTCTTAGTCTAGTCTTAAGCCTTAGCCTTAAGCTTTATTAATAAAAATCTCAATATTTGATTCAATATCTAATGCTGCGGTTTAATGCCGCGTTAATTTACCGCAGTTTAACGCCGTTGATTTGAATCGGTTTAATGCCACACAGTTACATGCAGCGGTTCGCTGCCGCGTTTGGTTTATAGTGGTTCAGTCGGCTTCGTGCTTGAAAGCTGACGGCTGAACCACTGTTTTTTACGGACCGGGGTGACTTAGCCTGGCTGCAGTTAATCTGGGCAGTCCCCTCTTTAACAAAGGGGGGACAACAAACAAAATAAACAAAACCCGAAATAATTGATATGCGGCAACTACGGAAAGATCCGCCCCGGCGGCAACCGCGGTTACCCCCATTTCAGTCATGCCACCCGGGGCGGTTGCTAAAAAGGCGGTGAGCAGATTAAGCGGATGCCAAAGCGTCAGGCAATAACCGATTCCCAGCGCCACAAACACGATTCCCAGCCCAAACCCCAGCGAGTAAGGCAAAAGCTTCCGCCAGTTCTGCAGACTGACCAGATTCATGCTCAACCCCATGTAGGCGCCAACCGCGACTTGAGCGAGGGTGATTAAGCGCGGGGGAACCGGCGGGGCTGGCCATCCCCAAAGCACTAATGCCGCTGCCCCCAAGAGCGGCCCGATCAGATACGGGGTAGGAAAGCTTAGGCGAACCGAAACAGCGGTACTGAACAAAACTACTGCCCCAAACGCCAGAATATTTTCCGGGGTGAGTCCTAAAACGGCCGCCACGTCCGGCCCGGCCGCTAGCCCAGCGGTGCCCGCTATTTGCATAATGGCCGGACTTGCGGCTAAGAAATGCAGGGATAAAAAAGGAACCGTAAACACCACCGTTAATAAACGGATAGTCTGAATAAAAGTTACAGTGGTGATATCTATATTTTCGATTTCTTCCGCTAAGACCACCATCTGAGTCAAACCGCCGGGGATGCTGCCCACCAAACTGGTAGGCAGACTGATTCCGGTCTGCCGCGCAATCAGTACCCCCAGGATTAAACCGCAGATAATAATAAAAACCGCAGCCAGGAACATACTCGGCAGCTGGGTTAGAATTTGCCATCCCGCCTCCCGGGTAAAAGAAATCCCCAGCATGTAACCCAGGACAATCAACCCGGCGTTCCGAAAACCAATCGGCCAAACCAGGGCTAATTTTGATTTTTGGCTCCTCAGATTAGCAAACATTATTACGGTTAAAGGGCCTAGCATCCAGGGAAGCGGCAAATGGAGCACTTGAAACAGCAAACCGCCCCCGACGCCCAAGAACCCGGTGAACGCAATCGATTGCAGAGTTGACCGATTCATTGCTGCAACTCCTCATGTAATATACCGGTAATATGTATGTGATATAATAGCTCCACTGCTTTATGCAGCAGAATGCACTCAGGCGCAGATTATTTTCTAAAACCTTATGCCTTATTAGGCAATAGTTTGAATTGCCCAAGGTTGATGAAAATGCTAAAATAACTATAATAAATTATAATTCTTCGTGGTTATCATTTTTTGTCAAGTCTTATTTAATTCTTATTTAATTTTGAAAAGAGTAACCACAAACTTAAACTGAACCCTTGCCCTAAACGTTACTATAACTTTAGCTAAACCTTAGCTCTAAACTTCAGCTCAAGATTTAACTATGACTTTAGCTCAAAACTTGCTTAAAACTTTATATTTTCGGGAGATGAATACGCTATGCTGCTCATTTTCCTTACGGCGATGGTCGTTGGTTTCTCCGGGGCGATGATGCCTGGTTCGCTCCTCACCTATACGATCCGGCAATCGCTCTCTGTCGGTCCGTCCGCCGGCTTTCTGATTACGGCCGGCCACGCGGCCCTCGAAATAATCCTGATCTTTTTAATCTTTATGGGATTTGATATGGTACTGCAGTCTAACACAGCGCAGATTTCTATAGGGATCGTCGGCGGTCTCCTGCTGGTTTATCTGGGAATCGACATGATCACCAGTGCCCGGCGAGACGGGCTCAAAGTCCAGGTCGATTACGCGCCCGCCAACGCTGGCAACCTCTTCTTCTCCGGAATGGTCATAAGCACCTCTAATCCTTATTTCCTCTTATGGTGGGCGGTCATTGGACTGGGCTTTATGATGCAGGCGCACCAGGCCATTGGTTATACGGGGGTCGCGGTCTTCTACCTGGGCCATATATCCGCTGATTTTATTTGGTATGGTCTGGTCTCCGTAGTCGTGGGGACTACCCGAAAATTTATTGCGGAAAAACCTTACCGTATCATCATTATGTTCCTGGGTAGCACCCTGATTTTCTTCGGCGGCCAATTTGTCTACCAGGCGCTTACCAAATGGTTCTGACCCTGAACCTAATCGCCCAGGCGCACACACTCTTGATTCGCTGAACTTTAATCAGCTTGCTCCTCAACCCTAAGCATTCGCACTAAGCGCCCGCACTACACTAAGCGCCCGCTTACTTATCTGGGTAACAGTATAAGCATACCCGAATCTCCCCCGATCTGCCAGGTGAAATTCTTATTATGGCAAAGCTTGTGTCTAAAGTTTGCGTCATAAGAGGTATCGCTTTTATAATTTGCTTTTGGTTTGCTATTTATATTATTCTAAAGCATAATGTAAAAGGGTTAAATGCCGGCTCAGGTTGTCGCCGGATTTAGGTTGAGCTTTTAAAGATTTATTGGATCGGTCACATCAAAGCGTTTAACCAGATCGGGAAGCAGCGCTGCCTGCACCTTAGGTTCAAAAATTTTTAGATTAATACGAACTCTGAGATTAATTCAAACTCCTGGAGGAATCTGTAGTCAAAATGGATAAAACATCTATGATGCGGGAACAAAACATCGGCCGCTTGCTCTGGAAATTTTCGCTTCCCGCAATCGTGGGGATGATGGTTAATGCGCTCTACAACGTGGTAGACCGCATTTTTGTAGGACACGGGGTCGGTGCCATCGCCATTGCGGCAACTACCGTGGCCTTTCCGATTATGACCATCCTGATAGCCGTTTCCGTGCTGATTGGGGTAGGAGCCACAGCCCTGATCTCCATCCGTCTGGGGGAACAAAAAAAAGAGGAAGCCGAAAAAGTGGCGGGCAACGCCGCCCTGATGCTGGCCGCCATACCCCTCTGTCTAAGCGTGGTCTACCTGTCGTTTCCAGACCAAATCCTGAAGCTTTTTGGGGCGAGTTCTGAGGTTTTGCCTTATGCCCATGATTTCACGACCATAATCATGCTTGGGGCGCCCCTTGGCTCCCTCAGTATGGGCATGAACAACTTTATCCGCGCCGAAGGCAATGCCAAGACCGCGATGTACACCCAGCTGCTCGGCGCTTTCGTAAACGTTGTCCTAAACTATGTCTTCATCTTCAAATTGGGATTGGGGATCAAAGGCTCGGCTTTAGCCACGGTGAGCGGACAGTTTGTTTCTTTGGTCTGGGTCTTAAGTTATTTTTTCTCGAAACGCAGCCTGGTAAAGATCCGGCGCCTAAACTTGCGTCTGCAAATACCGATTCTGCGGAGCATCATGGCCATCGGCTTTGCTCCTTTTGCTTTACAAACAGCCAACAGTATCCAGCAGGTGATCATGAACCAGACCCTGATGACCTATGGGGGTGACCAAGCCCTTTCCGCTCTGGGGATTATGATGAGCTTAATTACCTTGGCCTTCATGCCCATTCTCGGAATAAGTCAGGGCGCACAGCCCCTAATCGGGTTTAATTATGGGGCCCGACAATTTGCCCGGGTAAAAGAGACTTTGAAAAAAGCCCTCCTGGCCGCTTCCGGGGTATCGATAGCCGCTTACCTGGTGATTCAAATCTGGCCGGCTCAATTAGCCGGGATGTTCACCAAGGATGCGGCCCTGATTGAACTGACCGCGTCAGCGATGCGCGTTTATTTTGCCCTGATTTTCATTATTGGCTTTCAAATAATAAGCTCCAACTATTTCCAGGCGGTAGGTAAAGCCAAGCAAGCGACTATTCTCAGCTTATCCCGGCAGGTGCTTTTGTTTATCCCGCTGCTGCTGATTTTGCCGCGTTTCTGGGGAATTGAGGGGGCATGGCGAACCGCCCCGATTGCTGATGCTCTGTCCGTGATTTTAACCGGCACTTTTATTTATGCGGAAATGAAGACTTTACCGAATTCCCAGGCAGCAGCCAAGTCCGAGTGGCCGACCGTTGAAGCAAATGACGGTTAAGCCAGCTGGTAAAAAGCAAGTTAAACGGTTTAAAGCCAGCGGCCCGGGGCTAATAAGCCGGATCGCTGGCTGTTTTATTTGATAACCGCCCGCCGCACACTCGTGTCTTTAGTCCTAAGTTAGGCGGGCAAATATCTGCGTATATTAAAAATACTACTACGGAAGATAGCCTGTGGAGCTTATGTAAGACTTCCCGTGGGAAGCGGAAAGCGATGAATCAGGAATCCTGCGACTTTAGTCGTGGGAGGTTCAATCGTAATTGCGAAAGGCAAAAACACTGCCAAACCTACATCCTTTAAGCTATAAACCAAAAAAAATAATCCCTATACTAGAGTTAAACCAGGACTACTTTAACCCTAAAATTAATTCCCGTTGTCCCCTGAGGGGACAACGGGAATTAATTTTGGACACAGTTTTTCTGTCTCCCCTTTCCAAGTAAAGGGGGAATTATGCAATTTTTGCGGCTGATTAATTATATGCATCATGCGTTTTATTTGGTGCAGTTTTAATACAAGATTAATTTTTCAGCTTTCGGAGCGCAATCTACAACCGCAGCCTGAATACCGCACAATTTTAACGTCTTAGCAGCTGCTTTCTTCTTGTGTTTTGGAGCCTTTGTTTCGACGCTTTAATTAATATCCGTTTAATTTAACATCGCGGTATTATCGGTCTTGGGAGCAACCTTTTTGTTGAACTTTCGCGCCCAGTCATCCAATAGGCTAAAGACAACCGGCACGAGGAACAGGGTAACAAAAGTGGCTGCCAGCAAGCCTCCGATAACTACGGTCGCTAGCGGAGCGTTTATCTCGGCGCCTTCGCCCAACCCGATTACAAACGGCAGCATGGCCAAAATCGTCGCTAAGGCAGTCATTAGGATCGGCCTTAGTCTGACCCGGCCGGTTTCGATTAAGGCCGCGTTTCGTTCCATGCCGTTTTCCAGTAGCTGCTTGGCGTAATCCACATACACAATCGCGTTGGCCACGGCAATCCCGACTAGCATAATGACCCCGATAAAGGCGGTAACACTGAAGCTGCGCCCGGTTAAAAGCAAGGCCAGCAAGATCCCGACTATGGCGCCGGGCAGAGAAAACAGAATCACAAATGGGTCTTTGAACGATTCGTACTGGACTACCAAAACCACGTAGACCAGCATAATCGCCATGATTAAGGCTAAGAGCAAACTGGAAAAAGCGTCAACCATCTGCTCGTTGGCTCCGCCGTAGTCCACGGTATAGCCGTTAGGTAACTGCAGGTTGGCCACTTGGGCTTGAATATCCTTGGTA
This sequence comes from uncultured Syntrophomonadaceae bacterium, assembly GCA_964464665.1. GTDB lineage: Bacteria > Bacillota > Ch66 > Ch66 > Ch109 > CAYXHK01. Next base: position 625 of record CAYXHK010000020.1, on the reverse strand, counting down.
ACACTGTTTAAATCCCGGTTTAACAAGTCACAGGTAACCGATGCCTCGCGCGCTTGATCCTCCCGAATGATCTGCACCGGCCCGGTCGACAATTCAAAAGTGGCGACTTCCGATAAAGGAATGTGCTGGCCCTGCGCCGTGAATATCGGCAGATTCTTCAGGGTCTCCAGACCGCGGTCTCCTTGTTCGGCACTGGTTACCCGGACATTGATTTCCGAGCCTCCATGCCGAAAATTAGTGGCTACTGTTCCGCTTATCGCGGTTTTGATTTCACTTGAAACCTGGGTCGGGGTTAATCCAAATTCCATGGCCCGCTGCCGGTTGATTCTAATCTGCACTTCCGGATTGCCATCCTCCATGGAGGACTTAACTTCCCGTGTTCCCGGCACGTTTTCTACAATTTCCTTAATCTGATTGGAAAGACTGCGCAGGGTAGCCAAATCATCCCCCTGGATTTTGACCTCAATGGCGCCGGCAGCTGCACCCATCGACAGCCCGCTGCTGACACTCACCGTTTTCTTGGCCCCAGAAATGTCCTGTAGGGCTTGCCGCATCTCTTCAGCCACCTGTTCTACCCCGGCACGTTCATTAAGGGGTAAAAGCTTAATACTGATCGTTGCCTTAT
>CAYXHK010000019.1:0-16755 GCA_964464665.1 uncultured Syntrophomonadaceae bacterium | reverse complement strand
CAGACTCACCACGCTCAGATCCTGCACAATCAATGCGTCTACCTGAATTTGTTCCAAAAACTCCAGATAGGCTTGTAATTCAGCCAGGTCGTCTTCAAAATAAACGTTGTTTAAGGTTACATAAAGTTTAACCCCTTTTTGGTGCGTAAACTCCACGGCCCGGCTTATTTCCGCTTCGCTGAAGTTAAACTCCGAACGCCACATCCGCATGTTCAACTTCTTGCCGCCCAGATAAACCGCATCCGCGCCGGCCGCCACTACAGCCTCCAGTACTTCCCACCGGCCAGCCGGGGCTAAAATTTCCGGTTTAACGGCTGCCATTGAACCAGGCTTTAGCCGGGTTTCCCTGTTAAGTGTCACAACTATAAACTCCCGTCTTAATTAAGATTAAGCTGCGTTGTTATAGATAAACAATGCTGACCAATAGTTTAATGATCACACTCCGGGCCAGCATCAGCGCCAGCAGGGCTACCACAGGCGAAAAATCAACCCCGCCCATTGCGGGCATCAGCCGGCGAAAGGGGCGCAGGATCGGTTCCGTTATATCGTAGATTATTTTGATGAATGGCTGATACGGGTCGTGCCGGATAAAGGAAAGGATACAACGGCCGATGACCAGCCAGTACAAAATCTGAAAAGCCCAATCAACTAAAGTAATTAACCCCATAACTCCTCCTTATTACTTACCCCGCAGTTCCTGCGAGCGGTTAGCAGCTGCCATTACTGCATTGATTAAAGTACCGCGCAGACCGCCCACCTCCAACGCGTGCAGCCCGGCAATCGTCGTGCCGCCCGGGGAGGTTACCTGATCCTTTAAGACCCCGGGATGCAGCCCGGTATCAAGCACCATCTTCGCCGCGCCGGTCATGGTTTGGGCCGCTAAACCCAAAGCGATCGCCCGAGGCAGCCCGGCCCTGACTCCAGCGTCGGCCAAAGCTTCGATTATCAAGTAACCGTAAGCCGGACCACTGCCGCTAAGTCCGGTGACTGCGTCCATCTGCGCTTCCGGTACAGTAAATACTATCCCCACTGCTTCAAAAATAGAACGAGCCTGCACTTCGTGTCCGGGGTCGGCCAGCTGGCCTAAACAAATGGCCGTGGCTCCATAACCAATCATGGCCGGGGTATTGGGCATCGCCCGAATAACCGGCAGATTAGGCGGCAACAGATCTTCCAGCTTAGCCAGCGGAACGCCTGCCGCAATGGAAATCATCAGAGGCCCGTTCGGTCCGTTTGCTGCTATTGCCTTGGTTTGGTCTCTTTTTAAACCAGCCAAAGCGGATTCCAGGTTTTGCGGTTTTACCGCAATAACCACTACGTCGGAGGTATCAAATATCTGTTGGTTATTATCCCCGATTCGAATTGAAAATAAATCCCGAACCACCGCTAACCGTTCGGGTTGAATATCACTGGCCATCAAGTCCTTCGGATCGGAACCGGCCTTTAATAATCCGCGGATTAAAGCTTCAGCCATGGCCCCGGCCCCGATAAAACCAATCTTTAATTTCATTAAATTCATTTTTAACCGCGACCTCCCTGGCTCGTTTATTTCCGGCCTAAGGCCGCCCAAGGCAGAGGAGACTGCTCCCAGCTTGAATTCTTGATTTCGCTGGTAATGTCTACGTTATACGGAGCAAACAAAAAGACGCCCTCGCCGATTTTCTGCACCCTTCCGTCCAGCGCGTAACAGGCTCCACTGACAAAATCCAGAATCCGTTGGGCCACCTCTTTATCGGTTGATTCCATGTTGACAATTACTTGCCGACGCGCTTTCAGATGCTCCGCAATGCCCTGTGAATCATCAAAACTGGTCGGCTCGGAAACTACTACCCGTAACTGTTTGGCGGTATGCAGACTGAAAACGTTCCCTCTGGAGGAGTGGTCTGACTCTTCACTGCGGGCATTCCGCTCTTCCATCTTGTTCGGTTCATCCAGGTAATCGTCCTCTTCATAATTTGGGCCAACGAAAATATCCATCACCTTATCAATTATCTTGCCCATCCTTAATCCTCCTTTAATCTTTTGATTTTGATTTTTTCAATTTAACGTTTGCCAAAAATGCCGGTGCCAATACGCACCAAGTTTGCCCCTTCTTCAATCGCTGCCTCAAAATCATCAGTCATCCCCATGGATAAATAACGCATCTCCACCTGAGCGATTTCCGCTTGGGCAACCTGCTCAAAGAGCTGCCGAAGCTCGCGGAAAACCATTCTCGCCGCTTGAGGGTCTCCCTGCGGCGCAATCGTCATCAAACCTTTAACCGCCAGTCCTTCAAAAGAAGCTATTTGCTCCAGAAAAGGCATGATCTCCGCTGGTTTAAGACCCTGCTTTGAGGGTTCGCCCGAGACGTTTACCTGGACCAGAACGTTTACCCGCGTTCCTGCGGCTTGGGCCCGTTTGGCAATTTCCGCGGCTAATGCATACCGGTCGAGGGAATGGATCAGGTCCACCTTGCCGATTATGGGTTTCACCTTGTTAGTCTGCAGCCGGCCTACCAAGTGCCAGGATGCCGGGCTTTGCACCACCGGATATTTAGCCAGCAGTTCCTGGACGCGGTTTTCCCCAAAAATGCCAATTCCCGCCTGGGCTGCTTCGGCAATGCGTTCCGGGGAAACAAATTTGGCTACCGCCACAATTTCCACTTCCCCCGGGTCGCGCCGAGAACGCTGGGCGGCCTGGGCCACCCGTTCCCGGATCCGAGCGACTCCATCCGCAATCTTAAACGAATTATTCATTAACGAATTATACATATTCACGTCTTTGTCTAACTTAATATAATCGCACCCCTTCTTTAATCAGACCGGGATTGGTGACTACAACGTCTCCTTCCTCCAGACCCTTTACCACAATCTGAGTCTTGGTTTCTCCTACCAACTCAACACTGTTCCATCTGGTCCAGCCTTTACGGAGCAGGTACAGGCCGGGTACGTCTTCCCGAATTACCAGAGCCTCCCGGGGAACGATAAAACCTTTCCATTGATTGACGATCAGCGTAGCCGGCGTTCGGCGCAGATGAATCAGATCTTCCCTGAAGCCATCCAGCTGCACTGCCATCTTGATTTTTTCGGCATCTTGCTGGACTGAGACCACTTTTACAGTTTGCGGGTCTTTGTCCAGCAGCTTGATCCTTAAAGTTTGTCCGGCCTCCACGGCCTCCAGGCCGGGGGTATCGGTAACGGTTTTTTTACTAAACTCCAATCCCAGCATAGGATTGGACAGATTGTCCAAAATTTTCGCCAAGGGACGGCCGGCTTCCACCCAATTTCCCGAGGGTACGGTTTGCCCAAGGATTTTCTGCGGCAACTGGGCCAAGTCGAGTTGTTCCCAACTGTCCCGGGTCATCAGACCCTCGTTGCCATCGATATGAAAGCAGACTAAACCAGTACTTAGCGCCAGGAGCGGCTCCCTCCGGTCCACGGCGGAAACCGCCGAACTGGTTAGTCTTCCAATAATTTCACCCTTACGAACCCGCTGGCCTTCTTTCACGGCTGGCATAAAAATCCCTGCGGCATTAGCGGTGATTAAACTTTCACTGCCGATCAGGACCAGGGCTTCGGTGTCTGCGGTATTTAGCAGCATGCCAGAGTTCACGGTAACGGTTTCCGCCATATTTCTGATTACCGTGGCTTTTCCCCACCGAAACAGCCCCCATAAGAGGAGCAGAGCTACGCCTAAAACTAAAATCAGGATAAGACCCTGCCAAAATTTCCGGCGCAGGGCCACCCTTCGTTGTCTGATCCTAGGAGAAGTATAAGCCATGACTTTTAATCACTCCTGACACAAATCTTACCCTGCCGCTACATACGTGTCAATCACGGGTCAAAGCGATCAGCGCTCCCATGCGGCCGGTAGATCTGCCATCCGCCCCTCGGTATGAATAAAAGTCCGCTGGCTGGCAGCGCGTACATAAACCGGCCTTCCAGATCCGTTCCGGTTTAACGCCGCTGGCCAATAATCCCTGTCGATTGGCTTCTCCTAAATCCAAATATGAATATTCTACATTATTAGACCATTTTTGGCACTCTTTGGTTCCATCCGCCGCCGCATTGACGAATATTTTTTTTCCGGGATAAACTGCCGCAAATTTTTGTCTAAGATCCAGGTCAACCTGATAACAGCAGGGACCAATGGCCGGACCGATCCCAACCAGACAGTCGGCCGGCAAAGTGCCAAAAGCCTGCTGCATCCGCTGCAGCGTTTTCTCCGCAATCTTAAGCAAAGTACCTTTCCAGCCCGCATGCGCCAAACCTATGGCCGGCCGCGCCGGGTCCAGGATAAAGATGGGTGCGCAGTCAGCGTAAAAAGTACAGAGCATGACGCCTGGTTCCTGGGTAATTAGCGCATCTGCCCCGGAAATCGCCGTGGTTAAATCCTGCGCTCCTAAACCCTGCTCCTTTAGACCTACCACCGCGACCTGGTCACCGTGCACCTGAGCCGGCACCACGATCTTCGCCGCTTCAGCCCCTAAAACCGCGGCCAGCCGCTGTCGATTGGCTAAAACCGCCGACGGCTCATCCCCGACATGCAAACCCAAATTCAAACTATTATAAGGGAACTCACTCGTTCCTCCGCTTCGGCCGCTGAAGGCGTGTCGGACTAAGCCGGTCTGCTCAAAAGCCTCCAAAACTAAGTAATTTATGCCGTCCTGCTGCCGCCAAGACCAGCCCTCCCCGGGTTGTGCCCGCATAAGCTTCCTCCATTTATAAAACTTAATCATACTCTCAGCTTAGGCCACCTGAGGACACCCTTAGGACTCCTCAGGCAAACTTAGGCCAACTTGCGAGTCAACTTGCTTTGATTAAACCTCTTTACTAGGATTCGCTCCTAATCTTCGCTTTCCTGCTTTACATTTTTTGCCTAAATATATTGTCCGACAAACCATCGGCGTCTGACCACAAACGCCGCAGATTAACCGGGAAAACGGTTAATCTGTAAAACAGTTAATCTGTAAAACAGATCAACTGGAAAATAAATCAGCTGAATACAAAAACCGGGGCCGCTTTACCCCGGTTAACCTTAGCTTCATAAAGTTTTGTAAGTCTCAACCATTTTTAACCTTGAGAATGAATCAAGTATGAAAAGAATCAAGTATAGTTCCTTCTCTATGCTTGGTAAATTATCGTCATTAAATTATCGTTCATTCCACTGGTGATTATCACTTTAACCTCAGTTCGTTCTACCGTACGCAAATTCACTAATCGCACCTCTTAGGGCATCAGGGATTGGCTTCATCCCCATTATGGTGCCGGACATCGGTAAAGGATGGCAGGTCGACCAGAATTACGTCAACTCCGATTTTCAAGATTTTGTCCCAGGGGATCTCCACATCTTCATTGCGGCCAAAGAACCCTAGAACTTTAGCCGATGTAGGAAGCAGAATCGACTTGATCCGACCCACTTCAAAATCTAATTCAAAATCCTTGATCATTCCCAGACGCCGGCCGTCTACCACATTCACCACGTCGCGCATCCGTAAATCTGAAACCCGGACCATCTATCGTTCACCTCCCGACTTCCTTATACTAAATATATGAGCAAGTCAGGATATATACGTCTAAAATAGTTTTTTTATTTGGGTAATAAATTTAATAAGCGGAAACGAATCTCCAACTGAGGATTTAACACCGGTTCCTTGGCCGGTTCGGTCGAGCCTTCGCTTTTCGGTGCCAGAACCGGACTGCTTAACTCCGAATCTTCATCTCCCTGCGGATTAACCAAAGCCGGCCCGCCGCCGGCACAGTCCACAAAACAAAGCGGGGGATACAGCACACACCACCAGTTTTGCCCGGCCCCTTGCCCGATTGATACCCGAAGCGCGGTATAGGTTCCGCTGGGCAAAGCTAGATCCCCGTAAATTTTAGCTGGGAAAGCAAACTGCCCAAACTCTGCCTGCAGCGGATAATCGCCGCCTTTTTGCCGCAGCGCGTCCCGGGCTGCGGTCTCAATCGCCGGCAAATTTTCGAAAACTAAGCGCCGGGCCTGTTCCAAACTGGTCGCTTGACTGATGATTGGCTCTAATTCGGCGATGACTTTGTCGCGCACCTGCATTTTGAGCGCTTGGTCCTCCGGGGAATCGCTGTTGGCCACCACGTGAAAACGAATCAAATTTTGGCAAGCAAAGGTCGGAGCAGTTTCCGGCGCTGTCGGCAAAAGCCGCCAACTTAGAAGACCCAAACCCATTCCGAGGATTAAGCCAGTCCCAACCAAAATTAACCTTAGCCGTTTTATTTTATCGAGCAAACTGCTGTTCCCTCCAGCCTTAAACATATTTTCGCATGTGGTTTAGAGCGGCTTTCTCCAAGCGGGATACCTGCGCCTGGGAAATCCCAATCTCTTCCGCCACCTCCATCTGAGTCCGGCCGCCGAAAAAGCGCAGATTTAAAATCAGCTTCTCACGGTCGCTGAGTTTCCGCAAAGCTTCCTGAATCGCGATATCTTCCAGCCAGTGTACATCCTGATTCTTTTCATCACTGATTTGATCCATTACAAAAATCGGATCCCCGCCGTCGTGATAGATAGGATCAAACAGCGAAATCGGTTCCTGGATAGCGTCTAAAGCAAAGACCACATCTTCCCGGGGCAGTTCCAATTCTTGCGCGATTTCACTGATCGAAGGCTCCCGGGAATTTTTGTTGACTAACGCATCCCGAACCTGCAGCGCTTTGTAAGCTATATCCCGCAGGGAACGGCTGACCCGAATCGGGTTGTTGTCCCTAAGGTAACGCCGGATTTCCCCAATAATCATGGGCACGGCATAAGTGGAAAACTTAACATTCTGACCGAGGTCGAAATTATCGATCGCTTTGATCAACCCAATACAACCCACTTGAAACAGATCATCGACGTTTTCGCCCCGGCTGGTAAAACGCTGAATAACACTGAGGACTAAACGAAGATTGCCGTTTACCAGCTGATCTCTGGCCTCCCGATCCCCATTTTGCACCTCTTTGAATAATTCCCGCATCCGGCTGTTGGTGAGCACCGGCAGTTTTGCTGTATTTACCCCACATATTTCTACCTTGTTGATTATGGTCATCCACAAACCCCCTTGGCTGCTTCGATTATTCCAGTCAGTCCCATCTGTGGTTACCGTTCATTTAGTTTTCGGGGTGTTTCAATCAGTCATTATCTTAAAAAGGTGGAGCCGCTGCTGTCATTCTTAAACTGGCGATTATCCGGTTTCAATCAATAATCTATTTCCGAAACGCGGCGATTATCAGCTTAAGCGTCATCAGCCTTAAGCGCGGCTATTTATTTGAGGCATTTAACTTAATTATCCCCTGTCCGGTTAGCTTTTATTCCAGCCCAAAAAAAAGCGAGGAACTTAGATCCTCGCGGTTCAACCACTTTCCGGACGTTTATTTAACGTTTGCACAGCGTTTATTCCATTCGATAGATTTCTTTGCGCAGCCTTTTAATAATGCGCTTTTCCAGGCGGGAGATATACGATTGCGAGATCCCCAAAAGATCCGCCACCTCTTTTTGGGTTTTTTCTTCACCGCCCTGGAGGCCGAATCTAAGCTCCATGATCCGCTTTTCGCGGGGGTTTAGTTTAAGCAGGGCTGCCTGCAGCAGTTTGCGGTCTACCTCATCTTCCAACGCCTTGTAAATAATATCGTTCTCCGTGCCCAAAACATCGGAGAGCAATAGCTCATTCCCGTCCCAATCCACATTCAGCGGTTCATCAAAAGAGACTTCGGACCGGCTCCGGTTGTTGCGGCGCAGGTGCATTAAGATTTCATTCTCAATGCAGCGGGAAGCGTAGGTAGCCAGTTTAATCCGCTTTGTAACATCAAAGGTATTCACCGCTTTAATCAAACCAATGCTGCCAATCGACACCAAGTCTTCAATCCCCACCCCGGTGTTTTCAAACTTACGGGCAATATAAACCACCAAGCGGAGATTTCGTTCAATCAGCACACTTTTTACCGCATTGTCGCCCGTTTCCAACCGGGTGAGCAGGAAAATCTCCTCATCGGAACTTAAGGGCGGCGGCAAGGCTTCACTGCTGCCGACGTAGTGAACCTCGGTCGAATAACCTAAGCGCTGCAATAAGCGCAGCAGTTTCAGCCTAACGGTCCAGCGCAGCTTAAGCCACCAAATCCCCCACCTGGCCCAATCAGTATTATAATGCCTGTTTTGACTCTCCGCCATTTAGCAGCCCTCCCTGATAAATTAGGTTACTAACCGATGGCAACTGCCGACTCTAAAAGGTCCGGGTGTAACAAAGCCCGATAAGAACCTTGAGGGCAAAGGGGTTTATTATAGATTCCCACTACCACATTCTGGGTAACCACTTTTCGGTCTTCCACCTGAATGCTGACCTCATCCGGACGAAGACCGAGCAGCATCCCGTGGTGTTTGCCGATGGAAGAAAACGGAATCAGGCGAAAACGGCTCGACCAAAGTGACTTGGAAAGCTCTTCCGCCATACTCTTTAAGTCTAATTCGGGTGAACGCTGGAATACTTCTTTCAATTCCGGCGGCAAAAAAGTTTCAACCGCAGCGTATTCGGCGATCACCACCGGGGCTTGGGTCAGGGGATCTTTCAGCTGATTGCCGGTATCGAGCAGGGCGGGGATGGTTAAGTTCTGTCCCTCAATGCTGATGGTCAGGGGCACCCGGAAAAAGGCTTTATTGATAGTTCGCCTAATCAGGGCCGCTCCCCATTTCCCCAAAATAACGGCTACTACGATGCCGGCCAACAACCAGATTGCCGGCACCTCGGTCAGACCCCGCACCATGCGCGTCACCGTCATAAAAAGCTCCGGGTTACTGGAGAGGAGATAAAGGCTGCCGAGAATGGCCCCTCCCATACAAAAGGCGATCAAATAAAAATAACCGCAGGCCCTGAGAAACTTGCTCAAGGTGAGCGGGGCAAACGCCACCCCAATAATGATCAAGGATAAGAGCAACCGAAAAACAAGACCGTAGAGGAAGGTTAAACCCGGGATCAGCAGAGCAATGCAGTACGTCGCGCCGATTAAGGCCCCGGCGAACAAACGCTTGCGGCTGGCTGCCAGCTGGCCAAAACGGGCCGTGGCCCAGAGGATCGCATAATCCATCAGCAAATTAATCAGAAATACCACGTCCAGATAAACGTATGTCTGGCCCATGCTCTCTCCCCTTCCAAGGATTACATCCGTATCTTTATTATGTATATGAAAGTTTTTCCACTGCTATTACCCGCTGGTTAGTCCGCTCTGAGTCATTTCTAATTATACCCCTAATCGTTTGACATATTTTGTAACTCTGCGTTAGGAAAAAAAGAAAAGAACGGGAGGATTCCCCGTTCTTTCGATAAAATCGGAAATGCTGTTTTTCGTTTATATCCCTTGATCCAGGTTTATACCAGATGATCTAATCCAGAATTTAACCCTAAGATGCGCTATTTTCTCCGTAAAAAGGCGGGAATATCCAGATCATTCGTGGCAAAGGGGCGAATTTCCAGTTCCTTGACCGCTTCCCGCTCTTTGGTCCGCGTGGCAACCGGAGCATCAAATCCAGTCGCAATTACGGTAACCCTTACCTCGTCACTGATGCGCGGATCAATGACCGCTCCAAAAATAATATTGGCTTCGGGGTCCGCGGCTTGAGCAATCACCTCGGCCGCTTCGTTTACTTCGTATAAGCTTAAGTCGGGTCCGCCGGTAATATTTAGGAGTACTCCCCTCGCCCCTTCAATCGAAGTTTCCAGCAGGGGACTGGAGATGGCGGCTCGAGCCGCTTCCATGGCCCGGGCTTCCCCGGAACCACTGCCGATTCCCATGAGGGCGGAACCGGTTTCGGTCATAATCGTCTTGACATCGGCAAAATCGAGATTAATTAACCCGGGGACCGCAATCAGGTCGGAAATACCCTGCACGCCTTGTCTAAGTACATCATCGGCAATGCGGAAAGCATCAGAAATGGAGGTGCTGCGATCCACCACCTGCAGCAAACGGTCGTTAGGAATCGTAATTAAGGTATCCACCTTGCTTTTTAGTTCCTGAATCCCTTTTTCGGCCTGGTTAGCCCGCTTCTTCCCCTCAAAAACAAAGGGACGCGTAACTACGCCAACGGTTAAGGCACCTAATTCTTTGGCTACCGCGGCAATTATCGGGGCTCCTCCGGTACCGGTGCCGCCGCCCATGCCGGCAGTAACGAAAACCATATCCGCGCCGCGCAAGGCCTGCATCAATTCGTCCCGGCTCTCTTCCGCAGCCTTTTGGCCTACTTCGGGATTGGCGCCCGCGCCCAACCCCTTAGTCAGCTTATTCCCAACCTGAATCCGATTATCCGCCTGGGAAAGTCCCAAGGCTTGGGCATCCGTATTAACGGCAATAAACTCGACACCCTTAAGTCCGGCGCCAATCATCCGGTTAACCGCATTGTTTCCCCCGCCGCCGACCCCAATAACCTTGATATTTGCCAAAGGAACCAATTCGTTTTCAAAATCTAACACCCTATGACCCTCCTCTAATTCAGCCGATCAATCAAGCCATTTCTTTCCACCAAGTTCGAATCCTGCCCCAAATTCCTCCCAGTAAAGGATCGCCCTCCGTTACCATGCCTTCCCGGCAATTTCTCGCTGCCTGAAGCACCAGGCCTACCGCGGTTGAATACTGCGGATCGTTAACCACATCCGCAAGACCTCCCACCCCGGCCGGATAACCAATCCGCACTGGTAAAAATAATTCTGCCTGGGCCAGCTCCTGCATCCCCTCAATTAACGAAGTGCCTCCGCTAAGGATGCAGCCTCCTAAAATTGTACCCTGGTATCCAGATCGGGTAACCTCATCTCTAATCATGGCAAATATTTCTTGGATTCTTGGTTTAATAATACTGGCTACATTTTTGCGAGATATCCGATTTACTTCCCGGCCTCCCACGGCAGCAACCGCAATGTTTTGGTGATCTGGAGCCAATTCGGCTAAAACACAGCCGTTTTCCCGTTTAACTCTTTCTGCTTCTTTTAAAGTAGTTCGAATGCCAACCGCTAAATCACTGGTTACATGATCACCGCCAATCGGTAATCCGGCTGTGTACCAGATGCTTCCTCCATGGTATAAGACAATATCCGTGGTACCGCCGCCGATATCAATCAGGAGTGATCCCAGTTCTTTTTCCCGGGGAAGCAGGGATGCTTCCGCTGCAGCCAAAGGACTTACCACTAAATCGTAAAGTTTTAACTGATTACGCTGAATGCATTTGACAATATTTTGTAAATAGGTGTTTGAGGCCGATATAATATGGGCTTCAACCTCTAATCGCACCCCAATCATTCCCACTGGATTTCGAATGCCGTCATAACCATCTACCACAAACTGCCGCGGTATAACATGCAGAATCTTTCGCTCCGGCGGTACTAAAACCATCCCAGCATTCTGCAATACCCGCTGCACATCTTCCAGGTTAATCTCCCGGTCGGTTCCGGTAACCGCAACAACACCACGGTTGTTCACAGAACTGATATTGGCGCCGCTGATTCCGGCGTACACACCGTTTATCGGAAAGCCAATCATCATTTCCGCTTTTTCAACGGCCAGATCGATCGACCGGACGATCTCGTCAATATTAACGATAGCACCTTTACGCAAACCATTAGAGGGGGCCTCCCCAAAACCAATGATATCTACGTCTCCATTAGAGGCCACTTCTCCAGCCAGGGCCACCACCTTGGTTGTGCCAATATCTAAACCAACAACAACATTTCGTCGGGCCATGGCGCACCTCCGACCAGTTATATTGCGTAAATTATTTCCACATCAACTCTTAATTACCTCTTTTTTATTCAGATTTACTCATTTATTTTTTCAGTAAATATCTGCGAATAATCGCCAGATTATGGAATATCCTGACCCCAAATGCCACAATGGCAGCCATATATAATTCTAATCCCAAGCGATCGCCCAGATAAGCCAGGAGCGCCGCGAGAAGCGCGTTACTAAAAAAACCGGTGATCAGGACTAAGCTGTCGAACTTTTCTTCCATAGAAGAACGCAGGCCGCCCAGTACCGAATCGAGCGCCGCCAGTATGGCGACAGACATGTATTTAGCCAGAAATGCCGGAATTACCAAAGGAGAATTCATGCCGATAAAAACCCCGGCCACCACGCCCAAGATTACCAGAATCCACAACGTTAGCCTCACTCCTCCTCCGATGGCGCTGCATGTTTATATATAACCGTTCCCGAGTAACCGGGAACGGTTACCACTTTCGGCTTTTCGATTTTAACGGAGATTCCCCAAAATTCCAAGTTTTCCAAAACGCCGCCTTTCATGCGCAGCGAACTTTCCAGGAGGACCGGGTCGCCAATCACGGAAATGGCAAAAGGCGGCGCGAGGCGATTTCCGTTAACCTGAATGAGCGGCCCGACACAACGGATCTCCGAAGTCGCCAGCAGGCGCTGTTCATTAATTGAAATGGCCTCCGCCCCGGCGGCTCTTAGTTCGTTAATCACTTTCAGCAAATCCTCATCGTGAATTAAATACAGATTCGGATCCTCCCCCGGCTGCGTCGGCCTGGTACTGTCATTTAAAATAAGGATCAGGCCGGGACCCTTTACCGTATTTAAACCGGAAATATTTCTAGCCTTGCTCAGTTCTTTAAGCAAGGCATCCTGACTTTCGTTTTTACCGGAGACGATTTCCTCCAGATTCAACCTTGTTTCATCCAACTCTATTTTCAGGTTGTCGCGTTCTTCCTTAACCGCCAGCAGTTCCGCGACCACATCCTGCGTCCGCCGGGAAGTATCGCTGGGGCTGCCTTGGGTAACCTTAAACTGAACCGCTATCATCAGGCCGAGCACTACACTGATCAGTACTATGGTCGCATAACCCCGCTTGGACTTCAATCCGGTTCACCTACTTTCACTTCGCAAATTTGACTACCGGGGATCCTTTGAAGCTCATATCCACATACTCGGTCGGCTGGGCACCGGTCCGCTTAAGCCTAAGGTTTAAGACCTGTTTGAGTACTTCCAGATTAGCTTGTAAATGTTCCCGGTTACCAGTCCGAATCTCTACCCCATCAATCGTTACTATTTTAATCATTTCGGGTTGAGCCAGATTAACCTCTGAAATCAGCTGGACCGTCTCTGTATCGATTTGTTCCAGAAGCGGCATAAACTTAAGCAGCGGCTCAAGCGGCAGGGTTTGACCTGGTAAAACCTCGGGCAGAGGAGGGCAACCAGTAATGACCGGCCGGCTGATATCCACCATATGACCAACCCGGGTAAGATAAACCCCTTCGCGGTCAACCACCACGAAACCCTCGTCAACCGGGAGCAAAGCACAAGGCTCCCTTTCCTGGACCCGGACCAGCAGCCGGTTCGGCAGTTTGCGCACAAGCTGCACTGACTCAATCATCGGCTGCAAGGCTAAGCGGCCTATAATCTCTTCCTCGTTGAGTAAAAAGATGTTTGTCCCGGGCACCACCCCGGTTAAACGGACGATTTCCGCGGACCGCAGTGATTGGTTGCCCTCAACCACTACTTCTTTAACCGCAAAAGCAGAGGAATGCAAGAAAAAAAACAAGGCTAAAATTGAAAATAAAAGGAACGTGAAGGCTAACAATAGTCTCCACGAAGGTGAGACTTCTTTTCGGTTTCGCCCTGCTCCAGGGGTGGTCATCATAACGCCCCTCCAACAAAATAATTATAGCAGAAATACCTACCTTGTCCAACGGGAACCCAAAAAAACATTCCCTTTGGGGAATGTTTCCGATATAACCTATTTGCGGCAGATATCCGCGCCCAAAGCCTTAAACTTGGCTTCTAAGTCTTCATACCCCCGATCCAGATGTTCAACCCCTTCTACCAGGGTTTTACCTTTAGCCGCTAATCCCGCCAGTACCAGCGCCGCCCCGGCCCTTAAGTCACTGGCTTCCACCACAGCCCCGGTTAAACGGGAAGTTCCATAGATAATAGCAGATCGGCCCTCCAGCCGAATCCTGGCGCCCATGCGGCGCAATTCATCAACATGTTTAAACCGGCTCTCAAATATTGTTTCGGTGACCACGCTGGTCCCTTTGACCAGGGATAAGAGCACCATCATTTGCGGCTGCATATCTGTGGGAAAACCCGGATAAGGCATTGTTTTAATATCAACTGCTTTCTGGCAACTGCCGCCTCGGACCAGAATTCCGCTTTGGTCAACCAGAACCTCGGCCCCGGCTTCCCGAAGTTTCATGAGCACGGCTTCGATGTGTTCCTCTACCGCGTTCACCACGCGAACCTCACCTTGAGTAATGGCACTGGCTACTAAAAAAGTACCGGTTTCAATCCGGTCGGGAATCACGGTATGCTCACCCCCGCCGAGACGGGGAACTCCCTCAATGCGGATTTCCTGGGTGCCGGCCCCTTTAATTCTCGCGCCTAATGTACACAGGAAATTTTGCAGGTCGATGATTTCCGGTTCCCGGGCCGCATTCCGAATAACCGTTTCTCCTTCGACCAAAGCAGCTGCCATCATCAAGTTTTCCGTAGCGCCCACCGAGGGAAAATCGAGGTGAATCTTATCCCCTTTCAACCGGGCGGACTGCCCCAGTATATAACCATACTCCTGCTCAATTTGGGCCCCCAGTTTAAGAAAACCTTTCAGGTGCAGATCCATCGGCCGGGAACCGATGGCGCAGCCTCCGGGAGTAAAGGCTTTAAAAAGACCGCCTCTCCCCAGAAGTGGCCCCATTACTAAATTTGAAGCGCGCATCTTGCGCATTAAACTTTCCGGCACCTCAGTGGCCGTCAAGTCTGGGGTTGAGATTGTAAGCGTTGTGCCTTCCCATTTGGCCTTTGCGCCTAAAGATTGCAGGACCTCCACCATTACTTCTACATCCAGCAGCCGGGGAACCCCGTGCAGGATACACTCTCCCTTAGTCAACAAACAAGCTGCGAGGATTGGCAGAGTCGCGTTTTTGGCCCCCCCGGCTTTTACTTCACCAACTAAACGGTTACCGCCAATTATTTTTATATTCTCCATAGTTGCAACCTCCTGTACCCTAAGTTTGCAGGGTACTAATTGTTACAACTCTCAACTCCTTCCTGAATTATGCTCGGTACATTTATTTCCCGTTTTTTAATTGCCGAACCAAATCCCGGCCGACGGTCCAGATATGCCCGGCACCCATGGTGATCACTAAATCCTCAGGCTGGACCACCGCCTGCAAATAGTCCACAATTTCTTCCCGGGTGGAAAGATACTTAACCGGTTTAACCCGCTGCTTATTAATCTCCTCCACCAGCATGCGGGCGCTTACACCCTCAATCGGCTGCTCCCCGGCCGGATAGATCTCGTTAATGATAACCTGATCCGCATCCTGGAAAGCGTCGCCAAACTCGCTCAGCAAAAAGTAAGTCCGGGTAAAACGATGCGGCTGAAAAACCGCAAACACCCGGCGGGCATCAATCTGCTTGGCGGCTTTTAGGGTTGCTTTGATCTCGCTGGGATGGTGCGCATAATCATCAACCACCAAAACCCCGTTTACTTCGCCCATAATCTCAAAACGACGGTGCACGCCCTCAAAACTATATAGGGAATCGGCGATTTCCCGAAAATTAAGGCCGAGCTCCAGACCGACGCCTACCGCGGCCAAGGCATTCAGCAAATTATGCTGTCCGGGCACACTTAAGGTTAAACGGCCTATTCTTTGATTTCGGCAGATTACATCACCCCAGGTTTTTAGCCCGCATCCCCGAATATTTTCGATCCGCAGATCCGAGCCGGGTCCAAAACCATAGGTGATATGCCGTCTCGAGTTTCGGGCGGCCAGAGAGCTTAAAAAAGGATCGTCCCCACAGACCACCGCAAACCCATTGATTTTAATCTGATTGAGAAAGCGGGTAAACGCATCCTGGATATTCTCGAGATTCTGATAATAGTCGAGATGATCATTTTCTACATTGGTTACTACCGCACAAAACGGGGTTAATTTTAGAAAAGAACCATCGCTTTCATCCGCCTCGGCTACGAGATAATCCCCCGTCCCCAACCGGGCATTTCCGTTAAATTCTTTTACATGACCCCCGACCAGCACCGATGGGTCGAAACCGTTTCGCTCCAGCATCAAGGCAATCATAGCGGAAGTAGTCGTCTTTCCATGCGCCCCGGAAATCGCAATTCCTTTTTGGGGATTCATCAGAAAAGCCAGCATATCTCCCCGATGCAGCACCGCCAGTCCCCGGTTCCGGGCGGCAACTACCTCGGCATTGGTAGGGGGCACTGCCGAAGATACAACGATTTGGGTTACATCAGGGCTTATATTTTCCGCTGCATGCCCCTCATAAATAATTGCTCCTTCAGCCGCGAGTCGTTGGGTAACTTCGCCAACGTTTAAGTCAGACCCGCTTACCGAATATCCTTGACGCAGCAGAATCCGCGCAATACCACTCATTCCCACTCCGCCGATACCGATGAAATGAAACCATCCAACCTTATCCGCAGGGATAGTAGCGGTAGTGAAATGCGGTTTATCTACTAAATACTCTCGCTGGTACAGACAGGTCACCAAATTGACGCCACTCCTTCCGGCTCATGCTCTATCGGTTTTGTAATATAAAATCTCCACCCCAGCACTCCATCTTATGCTATGGCTAATTGGGTTGTTACTTTGGACATTTAAAGCAACCGTTTTTCTTACGTTTTAACCGCTAAGAAACCAAATGGCATAACCGTTCCACGATATCCTGGGCCGCTTGCGGCCGGCCTAATCGCGCCGCTGCCGCCGCCATCCCGGCTAACTGCTCCGGTTTGGTCAGAAGCTCTTGCACCGTGCTT
>CAYXHK010000018.1:3580-16895 GCA_964464665.1 uncultured Syntrophomonadaceae bacterium | reverse complement strand
CCCGCTACCCCGGATCCGTGCCACGCCGGAGTAACTCGGACAAAACCGAATTCGTATTCTTTTTTGGCGCCAAATCCTAAGGTTTCAATTCTTGCTCCGGCGCATTTATTGCCTACTTCTTTGGCAATTTCCGGAGTCCCTATAAGCAGGGCTTTATTATTCCGGACAATCTCCGGCGCATCGACTACATGATCATAGTGGCCGTGCGTAACCAGTACATATTGGCATTTAATATCGGCCGCTTTAGTCTCGGCCACCGGGTTATTACCGGCAAGAAATGGATCAACAATCAGCGATACGTCTCCGTTGGTTAATTGCACACAAGCATGCCCGTGAAACCTTAAAACTGTATTTGCCATGAATTAACTCCCCCGTTTTTTATTAATAATAGATCCCCACTTTGCAGGGACTATCCTTTAATAACTAAAGGCGGCTAAGTATTTAGGCTACGTTATTGTAATTATTGGCTAAAAGGTTATCCCTAATTCAAAGAACTAAAGAATTATTATTAAATCTCTAACGGTTTAGCTGATTCAAACCTGGCCCCCCTCCGATACATAAATTGCCATATAGTAATTATATTTCGTTCAAAACTTAATATATCCTGCTTAATGATTAAATCCCCGGTACTACGATCATAATTTTTAAAGCTGCCCGTCTCAAATTTACCCACCCTCCTAAAAACACCTGACAAAAGCCAAATAAAAACGTTGTCAAAAACTTCCCGCTAATAGCGAGCCTTTAACAACGCGCATTTTTTCTGGCCTTTCCCGTATTACAGACTTACGGGGAGATTTCATGGATCTTAGATTAGGTGTTTCCACCAATCTAAAAATTTGTAACGAAACTGCGGCTTATTCTGCGAAGTCCCTTGGTCGCGCCAATCTTTATCGTAGGAACTTTCGGAGGATCCCGCGGTTATCCGATTATCCTCAAGATAACTTGCCGCATTTCCACTGTGGGCATAGCCATTATCCGTAAAGGGGATTGTGGTCGCCACTGCAGTTTTGGTGGTTTCTTCAGGAGTTGTGGCTGCCAGACTGGTAGTCACATTGATAAAACAAAGCGGCGGAAATAAAACGCACCACCAATTGGCCCCTTCCCCCTTCCCGATGACGATCCTCACGGCTTCATACCGACCTGCGGGTAAAATAAGCTCCCCATAAGAACGGGCTGGAAAATCATAATAGCCTAATTCCGCTTGGACCGCATAAGTATATCCCTGTTCGACGATGATTTGCCGCGAAACCTCTTCCAGTCGGCGCAAATTGGCCTGGACTATCTGCCGCGCTTCATCAAGGCTCTGAGAATTCTGCAAGGCCGGGGATATATCAGCGACAATTCCATCCCGCACCAAGTATTTTAAAGCCTGATCTTCAGCCGCGTCGCTGTTGGCAATCACGTGCAGCCGAATCAAATCCGAAGGCTCCAGGGCTGAAACCTCTTCGCCTTGAATGGATCCAACGTTTGCCCAAAGCCGCAAATTAACCGGCATAAAAGTACTCATTACAATCCACAGCCCCATTAAAAACAATCCGGTCATCCAGCCATATCTTTGCCAGAACTTGGTGTCCATCTTACCCACCCCTGAATTCCAATATTTACTACCTCCATTCTGGCCACTTACGCCTGGCTTTATACATCTAAAGAAAAAACCAAAAGAGGAAACCCGCTGGTTTCCTCCCGATAAATGTATGTTGAGCATCGCCCTGATCTAAAAGTGTTACTTACCCTATGTTATAGATTACGTTTAGATTGCCATAGACCCTCTTTATATTTATCCCGTGTTTCGCGTCTCCTGGTGGAGCTTAAATTTTACTTATTTTTGTCTTGGCGTTTTTAGACAAATAATCGGTGATTATTATACGCACCAAGGCACTTCTTGATATCTGCTGGTCTTCAGCCAAGACCTTAATTTTCTCTACTTGTTTCTTGGTTAAATAAAAAGTTACATGTTCAAACTTTTCAGTAGCCACGGTACCCCCCCTCTCTGACAAGTCAAAGTATTTAAAACAGGAAATGCATCCCTTTAGTTTAGTTTCATTCCGCTCCAGGCATTAGGTAGATTGTCCTGCCAGCTGCATATTTTTCTACATAGTATGTTTTTGGTAACAAATTGGTTACTAGAGATTCGCGGCCTTTGGCTCTAGCAATTTCCGGATCACGGGCAGTGCTTGGCGGGTACTCTCAACCCCAATCTTAATGCAGTCCGCAATCTTTTCCACATCTCCCAGCCCCACCCCGGATATAGGAGGGGTAATAACTAAATTACTGTAGTGTTTAAGCTCCACGTCCGAGGTTTCGCTCACTAAAATATCTAAGGATCGCATAAGGACATTTAAGATATTCTCCGCTTTTTGCTGGGGCTGATGAAAGCCCAGATTAACGGCCACAATCGGGTCCGCCCCCATCCAGGCGAGTACTTCCGTAGGGATATTATCCGTAATCCCGCCATCCACCAAGATTCTCCCTCCCAGGCGGATTGGTTCAAACACCCCGGGGATGGCCATACTGGCCCGGACTGCGGCATCCAAGGAAACCTCCCGGATAAAGCAGGTCCGATTGACCGGCCGGTTCGGAGCTTGACGCCAGTTTGTAAAGATAACGCGTTCACCCGTGTCCACGTCAGTAGCCACGATAGCCAGCGGCATGGTTATCTGGTCAATTCTTTTGCGGCCGGTCAGCTGGCGAACCAGTTGTTGCAGGCGCTTCCCTTTTAATAATCCTTCAGGCGCATGGTCAACCAGAACTGATATTCCCCCGCAAATACTTTGCAAAGCCACCCAAAACGCGGTCCCCACTCCGAAGCTCCAGTCTAAAATATCCCGGTCACTTAGTTTAAGCGCAATCTCTTCCATCTCCCCGGGTCTGACCCCGGCTGCGTACAAGGCGGCCACGATCGCGCCAGCGCTGGTGCCGGCAATCATCCTGGGACGGATTCCGTTTTCTTCTAACACCTGCAAGACCCCAATATGCGCAACGCCCTTTAATCCTCCGCCACTTAAAGCTAAGCCCAGACCGGGAGTCCCCACTTTGACAATCGGTCGGATCAATAATAATCACCACCTGACCATTCAAAACAATCTTCCCCGACGGTAAAGGTCATAATATCATATGTGCCAACAGCAAAGAAGGCAACGGAATAAATTCCGCTGCCTCTTAAAACCAAACATTAAATTGTTCGCCTGAGTTCCCAGAAAAATTGCCGGTTCCGCATTGCCTTGGAACCCAATTCTTCTAACGTGCCCCGGCTATCCGGATATCGCCGTCCTGATGACAAACTACTAATTCAACCGTTTCCGTTAATACATCTGAATAACTGTAAGAAACCCGCCGTTCAGATCTTTTTTCATCTAGTCTTACCACAAAGATGTTGGGATAAGTCCGCTCCAAAACTCCCACTCGTTCAATTACTTTATTACGGCCCCGGTTGGCTTTTAACCTAATCTTGTTACCTACATGAGAATCCAGATCCTGCTTGATCTCAGCCAGGACTTTTTTGGGAGCCAAAAACATCACCTTCTTTCGTGGTCTAACATACATTCTAATCTATCTGGCTGGTTCTGTCAACTGTAACGCAATATTATACAAAAACCGGGTAAACAAGTCAACTTCAAAATTGTGCTTCTTTTCTCCAAACCAGAAAAATAAAAAATCCCGCACTTTAGTATATGCCGAAACTTAAAAATAGCTCCAAAAAGGCACCCCTTTCCTGGAGCGCCTGGTTAAGGTTTGTTTATTTGTTATTTGGTATGTTTATCGGCTACTTTGGTAGCGCCATACGAGTCGGGTTTTATTTTGGCGTCAAATCCGCTGCCGATCACCATGCCCACTACTTCCTGAATCATATCTTTAGTTTGTCCCTTCTGCCCGATATCCAGGTGGATTTCCAGCTCCAGGTCCGGATAGCCTTTCTCCGCCAATAACTGGGTAAGTTGACTCGCCACTTCTAAACTCAAGGCCGCCTCGTAAAATATTCTTTGGCGTAAACTTTTAAGCTGGCGATGGTTCTTTTTTCGATAGTAGTAGCGGGCACCTTTGCCCACCTGGTATAAGACTACTGCCGTAACTAAGCAGGTTTCCTTAGACATTTGCGAATCGGTGCCGATTATAATTTTATACTGATCGGCACTGGACCCAACCAGATTTTCCTCTATGTCCTCCAACATTTCGTTCCAGTTCAGAATGCCTTTGGTCGGGCTGACAAACATCCGGTTTCCCCCTTACCGACAAAATGGATATAAACTATTGCTGAGGCCGGCCAACTCTTCCAGGTTGAGGGTCTCTCCCCGACGCCGGCCATCGATCCCTGATTTAAGCAAAATGCCTTCCACGATCTCCCGGTTCAAGCCACTGGCTCCCGGGGCGCCGATTAAGGCATTGGTCAAAGTCTTGCGGCGTTGTCCAAAAGCGGCTCGGGCTACCCAGAAAAAAAAGTCCTCATCAACTACATTAACCGGCGGTTCTTTACGCGGAAGAAGTTTCACCAAGGCTGACTCCACCTCAGGTTGGGGCCAAAAGGCCTCGGGGGAAACGGTTCCGCCAGAAACTACCTCCGCGTAATACTGAACGCCGATCGTTAAGAGCCCATACTCTTTAGTGGCCGGCACAGCAGCCAGGCGCTCGGCAACCTCTTTTTGCACCAAAAATACCAGATTTTCAATCTGGTAACCACCCTGCAAAATCCCCATTATAATAGGGCTGGTAATGTAATAGGGGAGGTTTCCCACGACTTTATAGGTCAAAGCCGGCTCATGGCCGGCTGGGCTTATCCTTAAGTCCGGCGTCTCCTTTATCATCACTTCATCCAAATTCAATTTAAGGATATCCCCAATTACGATACGAGTATTCGAATATTCTTTTACAGTTTCTTCAAGCAAAGGAATCACCGTGGCGTCGATTTCAACCGCCACTACTTGCCCCGCTTTTTCCGCCAGGTATTGGGTCAGGGAACCCGGGCCTGGGCCAATTTCTAAAACCCGGTCAGTTTTACTTATCTCGGCTAAATCAATTATTCGTTCCAACACCAGCGGCGAAACCATAAAATGCTGCCCTAGACGCTTCTTGATCTTGAACTCATGCCGGCGCACCAAATTCCGCACCTTTTGGGGGTTGGCTATATAAGTTTTCATCGGCAAAATTCCTCCGCTTTTTATTATACTACAACTATTTTTAAATAAAAAATTTTAAAAAGGGCTAACCCTAAAAAGAATTGCCCCAGGCGATACAAAGCCAAACTAAAAACGCCCGGCAAAAACACCTGGCGTTTTTTTGTTTAGCTTCGTTATTGGATTATTGAGTTATCGGTTTACGGATTTTACGATTTCTATAGCCTGTGAGCTTATAGAATATAGAGTTTAACGTTCCGGACGCCCCATTTACGGCATTCCTTTTCGGTCTCAAAAAAAACATCTATCCGATTCCCTTTAATCGCTCCTCCGCAATCAATCGCCGTGGCATACCCGTAACCTTCAATATAGACGCGGGTGCCATAGGAAATAACCTGAGGGTCTACCGCAATCCCGCCTACGCGCACCTTCTGCCCGGTAGACGTTATCGAGCCGGCCGCATAACTGTAAGCAGTGGCCCGCACCTGCATGGCCTGCTTAAACTCTATTCTGTTTCCGCCTCGGGATACGCTGGTCAAAACTCCAGTCGCAATAACTTTATTCACCGGGGACTTTATTACTTCTGACTTAACGACCTCTCGGCTTACCTCCTTGTCATTCTCATAGCAAACCAATATGGTCTTCCGTTCAACCCCCGGCGATCCCTTGCCGATCGTCCGCGTAATTCCTCTTTCCAAGGTAGCATCGTTGACTTTTTCAACGCCTGCGGGAATGCCCACATCTTGGTGAATCGTCTTTTGGACTACTCTCACCACTTCAATGTTGGCTGCTTCGGTCAGCACCGTATTTATTTCCGGCGTAACCCGATCCTGCGGTCCTAAGGTAACTCCAGCCTGGCCTAAGACCTCCTCGACAGTAGCAGTGGTTGTTGATAAGGCAATTTCTTTCCCATCGGCCAAAACCGCAATCGGGAAAACTTTAAACACCTGAATAGTTTGATTGTTGCTAAGCTGCGTATCCAGATCTGGTTTTACCAAGTCTCCCGGCTCTACCGCAATCCCGGCCTCGTTCAGCACTTCCCCAACAGTTGACTTAAAAGTGTTGGCGGTAATCGTCTCTCCTTCCAGTTCAATGGCGACGGTTTTGTTCATTAGCGAAAACCCGGTTCCCATAACTACCATAACCATTAATAAACCCAAGCTGATAATAAATAAACGGCTTTGTTTGGCTTTGGCAAGCCACTTTGAAAAACTATCCAATCCTTCTGGCCCCCTTCGAATCCTCCCAGCCGCCTAAACCAGAACCTAAGAGTGCAAAAAATTCTAGGTTGCGCTCAATCTAGAATTCGCACATCCACGATATATTATATGGCATCACTCCCAGTTTATTCCTCCAGGAGTTGAGGTTACAGTTTTAATAAACTGTAACCTTTAATTTCCTTTTTAGATTCTGGCTTTGTGACTAGTCTTTACCTAACAACCTTAATGGGCAATCCGGTCTGTCACTTTAATAATTATTCTCCATCAAGCCAAATATTCCTTCCCGGTAATGTTAGTTTTTTCGTCGAAACCCCGCGAATCCAAGAATACCAACGCTTTCCGCCATCGACAATTTGCGACAAAAAGAAAAAGCGAGCCTGGATTAAGCTCACTCTTGGACACTGGCACTGCTGTTTTTACGCTTTATTTAGGCTGCATATTCTATGTCTAAAATAAATTTTTTATTTAAATATGGCAAACTTAAATTTTACCCGCGTTATTCAATAATTTTAATCTAGGTCAGTTTTCCGCATCTTCCCGAAAACCTGCTCTACGTTGCGGGTGGTGGCTTGAGCTAATTCATCTAAGGTTATCCCTCTTAATTGGGCAATTTTCTCAGCGACATAACGGACATTGCCCGGCTCATTCCGTCTTCCCCGCAGCGGTTCCGGGCCAAGATAAGGCGCGTCGGTTTCCACGAGCAGCCGGTCTAACGGCACTTTAACGGCAATCTCCTGGGGCCGCTTGGCATTCGTATAAGTAACCGGCCCAGCTAAAGAGATGTAAAACCCCAAATCAATGCACTCCTTAGCCATTTCCCATCCCCCGGAAAAGCAATGAATGACCCCGCCCACTTCTTTCGCTTTTTCTTCGCGTAAAATCTGGACTACCTCCGCATGCGCATCCCGATCGTGCACCACGATCGGCAGACCGACTTCCCGCGCCAGCCGGATATGCCCCCGAAAGGACTGTTCCTGTAAGTCCCGCGGCGAATGATTCCGATAAAAATCTAAACCCGTCTCGCCAATGGCCACTACTCGCGGCGACTGAGCGGTTCGTTTTAAGATAGTATAAGTCTGGGGTTTTACGAATTTAGCGTCATGGGGGTGAACCCCAATCACAGCATAAACATTGGCATATTTTTGAGCCAGCGCTTCCGCCTCCAGGGAAGTGGCCAGGTCGTAACCCACGCAGACGACCCGGTCTACCCCCATTTCCCGGGCTCTTTTCAGCACTGCTTCTTTATCCTTCAGAAACTGCGGATCATTTAGGTGACAATGACTATCAATCAGCATGAAATTACTCCCTAGCCTTTCTCTTTATCCCGATGCCGCCCAATCCCGCTCCGCCTCTTACGACAGTCGGTCCGGTCAGCTATTTCTCTACTTGACTTTGCCCCCGGGATTGACCTCTTTGTTTAGGGTCAGCACTTCCAGGGACTCTTCGTCTGAAGCGGCCAGGAGCATCCCCTCAGAGACAATCCCTCTGATTTTCGTGGGCTCCAGGTTTGCCAGCAAAACTACCTTTTTATTCAGGAGATCTTCCGGCTGGTAGTGCTGGGCGACTCCCGCCACAATCGTGCGCTGCTCCTGACCTAAATCAACTCTAAGCTCGAGCAGCTTATCAGCTTTCTCCACTTTCTTGGCCGCAATTACCCGGGCTACCCGCAGATCCAGTTTGGCAAAATCATCATATTTAATGGTATTGGCTATATTTTCTGGTTCTTTAGCCGGTTCTTTTTCCGGACCTTGATTTTTATCTTTAGCTTTGGCTTTCGTTTCTTTAGCCCGATCTTTAAGCTTTTCCTCACTCTCAATTCGGGGGAACAGGGAAGCTCCGCGCTTAACTTGAACACCTGCCGGCAGCAGTCCCCATTGCAAGCTGTCCCAGGTTTGGAGACTCAGCTGATCTTCTATATTCAATTGGTGCCAAACCCGTTCGGGCAGTAGCGGCATAAAGGGGGTGCACATGATGACCACTTGCCGCAAGCTCTCGGCCATCACATACAGTACGGTATGCAGCCGGCTTTCTTTTTCAGGATCTTTCGCCAGATTCCAGGGAGCCATTTCATCGATATATTTATTGCACCTTGCGACTAACTTCCAGATGGCGGACAGGGCATTGGAAAACTCGAGTTCATCTAGTAATTTCCCGGCTTCTTGAACCACCGACTGGGCTAAATCAACCACTTCCCGGTCCACTTCGTTTATATCGCCGCATACGGGAACTTGCGAGGCGCAGTAACGCTCAATCATGGCCAAGGTTCGACTGACCAGGTTGCCTAAGTCATTCGCCAAATCGGTATTTATCCTTAGAACCAGCGCGTCTTCCGAATAATAACCATCTAACCCTGACGGCAGTTCCCGAAGCAAATAATACCGAATGGCATCAACCCCGTATTTGTCCACTAAAACCAAAGGATCAATCACATTGCCCTTGGACTTGGACATCTTGCCCCCCTCCAGCATCAGCCAGCCATGACCAAAGATCCTTTCGGGCAAGGGCAGATCGGCGGCCATTAAAATAATGGGCCAGATTACCGCGTGAAAACGGACAATATCCTTGCCCACCAAGTGGACGTCCGCCGGCCAGTACTTGGCAAACTGCTCCGGGTTGGCATTATAACCAATGGCAGTTAGATAATTAGTCAGCGCGTCAAACCAGACATAAACGACATGGCCGGGGTCGAGCGGTACCGGAACCCCCCAGGAAAAAGTGGTGCGGGAGATACACAGGTCTTCCAGGCCTTGTTTGATAAAATTGATCATTTCATTGCGCCGGGATACCGGCTGAATAAACTCCGGATGCGTGTCAATGTACTCCAGCAGCCGGTCCTGGTATTTAGACATCCGGAAAAAATAGCTTTCTTCTTTTAAGAGTTCCACTGGCCGGCCGCAGTCCGGGCAGACCTGGCCTTCGGCCTGGCGCTCGGTCCAGAAGGTCTCACAGGGAGTGCAGTACCAGCCGGAATACTCCGCCTTATAGATGTCTCCCTGATCGTAGATCTTTTGAAAAATGGCCTGCACCACTTTTTCATGCCGGGGCTCAGTGGTCCGAATAAAGTCGTTATGGGTGATCTCCAGGGTCTTCCAGAGCTTCTGGAAACCCTCGACTATGTGATCCACATACTCCTGCGGCTGCTTACCCGCGGCCAAAGCGGACCGCTCAATCTTTTGACCGTGTTCATCCGACCCGGTCAAAAAAAACACATCATATCCCCGCATCCGTTTATACCTGGCCATCGCATCGGCAGCTACCGTAGTGTAGGCATGGCCGATATGCAGCGAATCACTCGGATAATAGATTGGCGTAGTAATGTAAAACGTCCCTTTTTCCTTTGGCATTAAACATTCCCCCTGCTTGTTTTTCTTAAAAAGCCTTATCCTTTGAGTAAAAAAACTTGATTATAAGGTTACCTTCCTGAAACAACAAAAGCCTCTCCCCCTAAGTCAGGGGCGAAAGGCAACTCTCGCGGTACCACCCTGTTTTTATCCCAACCTCACGGTTGGAATCTCTGCCAGTACACATCAGACTGCGGCGGGATAACGGCGCGCCTCCCGGCCGGACCTACTTATTTGGCCCCATTAATCTGGAAACCGAAAGTTCAGCCCAGCAGCTCCGGAGCCATTGGCGGTCAGCTGCCGTACGGGATTCCACCAATTCCCGCTCTCTGCAACGTTTAGGCTAGCCGCTCTTCCCTCATCGCCGATGGTTAAATTAATAACTAAATGTTATATTACCATCTTATATATTGGTAGTTTACACGCGATTTAAGAGGAATGCAAGGCCGGCACCCAAGAAAACGTCCGGTTTGGTCTAACCGCGCTAAATATTTCCCGGTACTTGATCACGCATTTGGAAAACGTCGGTTGTCAACCCTGCCATTAGTTGTCGTATTCTGTAGAAAAATACCTTGACTTTTTCTGGAATCACTGGTATCATTTTCACAAGAAAAGATACGACATCTTTCGCCAAAGGAGGAGCATTTAAGCATGAAATCGACGGGTATTGTACGGAAAGTGGATGAATTAGGCCGGATAGTTATTCCCATTGAATTACGGAGAACCTTGGGTATTGAGGAAAAAGATGCCTTGGAAATCTACGTTGATAATGAGAAAATTATCCTAAAAAAATACGAACCCGCTTGCGTATTCTGCGGCAGCGCGGATGATGTAAGCAATTTCCGAAGCAAAAACGTATGCCGGCAATGCGCTCTTGAAATGAGCCAACAAGCGGTTTAACCAGATTGCCTGCTGATTTACGTATTTTTTTACTCGCCCTTTAAAGCGGCCGGCCTAACGGTCTTACCAGGTTTAACCAGAACGCGATACCATACAGTTTTATTTTAATCCAGCTGATCCAGTTAAACTAACTGACCCGGCTAGTCGCGTCAGCGGTTATTCCCCGTGCGCCAGATCAGCTCTAAGACACACACCAGGAGCAGGTTCGCTTCCTTTGATCCCGGTTTGTGTCTTAAGTTTGTGCGGCAGACCTTTTTTCAGGTCTGCCGCACTTCTGTATTTCATTTCATATCATTCCCGCATCTGTTTATCCTTATCGTTTCAGCGTCTTGTCGCCGATTCCAGACTGATTATTCCAGGTTTTCATTTTCTCCCGCTGATTCTTCGGCTTGCTGCACCTTGAGCCAGGCTTGGTAGAGATCCCGGCGGTTCAGTTTCTTCTCCCGGGCCAGGTCCTTCAAAACATGCTTTGGATTTTCCCCTGACGCAGCCCGAACTTTAACCTCTTCCATTGCTTCCGCTATGACCTCAGCCAAAGAACGAGAGGAATCCCCTGTTTTTCCTCCGGACTTACATTCGAGTAGATTTTCGTTTCCGGCAATAACTAAAGTCATTTCCCCCCGCGGTGGATTTAACTGAAAATGCTCTATAATTTCCGAAAGCGTGCCCCGGATTACCTCTTCAAATTTTTTGCTGGCTTCCCGGACTACAGCCGCGTTTCTAGGTCCCCAAGCTGCCAATAGCAACGCTAGGGTCTCTAATAAACGATGCGGCGCTTCGAATAAGACCATGGTTCGGGCTTCCCCGGCGAGTTCTTGGATCCGCTCCGCCTTTTCCCGACGGGAACGCGGCAAGAAGCCTTCAAAAACAAATCGCTGCGTGGCCAGGCCCGAGATGCTCAAAGCTAAAGGGACGACCGAAGGGCCTGGTAAAGCGTAAACCGGAATGCCCGCCTTAATGGCCTGCTTTACCAAATCTTCACCCGGGTCCGAGATCCCCGGGGTCCCGGCATCGGAAACCAGCGCGATTTTTTGACCCTGAAGCAACTTTTCAATTAAATAGAGCCCCTTTTGCCGCTGATTGTGCTGATAATAACTGGTCAAAGGCTTGCTTATGCCGTAATGGCTTAATAATCCTCGGGTGCGGCGTGTGTCTTCCGCGGCGATCAAATCCACTTCCTGCAAAATCCGTAAAACCCGAAAAGTAATATCTTCCAGATTCCCAATGGGGGTAGCGCACAAATACAAAACCCCTCTGGGCTCTGGGATTTCAGCCTCCCGCGCTTCGCATTGGGTTGAGTCTGCAGAATCAAGCTCAGTTTTATTCAGCTCCAGTTTTTTAGCATCAAATTTATTAGACTCAAGTTTATTAGAATCCGATTTTTTAATATCAGAGTTATTCGGTTCCGGTTCCAATTCCTTTTTTACAAAACGCCGAAACTTAGCCATGATATATCGCCGCCACTTCCGGTAAAAATTTACCCTGCTGGTCGTAGATGACCAGGGGTTCCAGTCTGCTGCGCTCTATTTCCCGCTCCAGGTCGCCGGCAATCGGCAGCCCAGCCGCGGGAACGGATTCCTTATCAGTTGGCAGTCCAACCGCGGCAGTGGATTTCTTATCGGCTTTGATCGCTTCTACTAAAATCAGGCTGGGGGCAACAGTTGACTTATGTCTGACCTCCCGCCACCGCTTAAGCTGCAACCCGTATTTAGCTAATGTCTCCAAGGCTTCGATCCGGCGCTGCCAAGGCTGCACCAGGGCAAATCCTCCGCCCGGGCGTAAAAGCCACTGGCCAGCCTGGACTGCCTCCTCCAGGGTACAATCAACCTCATGTCTGGCCTTTGCCACCTCAGCCCGCGAACTGATACGGCCTTGCCCCAAGGGCCAATAAGGAGGATTGCATACCACGGTCGCGAAAGAATCCGGGGGGTGGCTCTCAGCGGTCCGCCTTAGATCCAGCCTCTGAATCTTAATTAGTGAATCTAAACCGTTAAGCCGTACACTGCGCTGCGCCCGTTCGGCCAAAGCTTCCTGCAGCTCAAAACCCCACAGTTCCAGATCTTTAGCCCGGGTGGTTAGAAGGAGCGGTATGATTCCGCTCCCGGTACCCAAGTCTGCAACCCGGCTGCCCGGCTTTAAGGTGACAAAAAAAGCCAACAGTACCGCGTCCATCGTAAAGCAGTATCCCTGCCGGCTCTGAATCACTTTTAATCCTTCCCGGAATAATTCTACTGCATACTCACCTGGCTTTAACCAGGTACTTGGCTTACTCGTTTCCGCCAACGCTCTGCTCCTGCCGCTCCAGAGTATTTTTTAAAAATCCCAGACAAAAAAGGCAATCCTGGGTTCGCCAGTGTCCAAAATTATAGGGACAGATATGAAACCCTTTTTCGTATAGTTTCCGTAAATTCTGCTGCTCTTTTTCCAGATTGGCTTTACCCATTCCGGTCTGCCCTAATTGTTCCAGGCGCGCGGAACAGGCGCTCAGTTCCCGGCGGAGATTTTGATTCTCTTCCTCCAGGTACCGCGCCCAATCCTTTACCGCCTTTAAATTCTCCCGTAAGTCAGTTAGTTTATCCTCAATCTCCGAGATCACCCGGGAAATGCGCACCACCACCTTGACCTCCTGTCGACTGGTCGTTGTGTTTCCTGACCCTTTCTGCCATTACCCGCGCTGCCTTAACCGGCTCTAAGCGAGAATCCGCCGTTTTTTCCGCACTGGTCTCCTGATTGTCCGACCCGGGCC
>CAYXHK010000018.1:0-3570 GCA_964464665.1 uncultured Syntrophomonadaceae bacterium | reverse complement strand
TTATGCAAGGGTTTTCGAGGAAGCTGATTTGACGTCCCCCGGTTTCTGGAAATGTTTTTTTTCGAAAAAGGTCTGCCCTCGTTTGAACCCAGTCTGCCCTCGGCTGTATTATCCGCTTTGGTCTTTTGGCCACCCTGGCTGCCGGCGTGCGGCAGTTTATCCTGATCTTTAGGCTTGCGGTTAGGATTTAATTTAAAAGAATCGTGGGTTTTAGCCATGCCCTGGGGCTTACCCTGGTAGTGTCCCCGAGAATCCTCCGGCTTTAGGTGAAGTTCCGGCGCTTTGGCACCCTCTGGCTTGGCTCCATTCCATTTGGACGACCGGTTTTCCGTTGCCCGATTTCTCCCTGGAGACCAATTATCCTTGCCGTCGCTGCGTTTTCCACGCGTCGGCCCCCCGGCTGGGGAACTGTTCCCGTTTCTGAGATGCTGCTGCTGATTTGGATTGAGATTATTTATCTTTCCGGGCAAATTTGATAAAGTCTTGTTGTCCCCCAGCGATTCTGGTTTAGCTCCCGGCTCCTGCCCAATTTGCTCCCGGCGTTTTTCCAGCTGTTCTTCGCTAATTTCCTCGCAAAGCTTTGGATGTTCTTCTGCCGAAATCTTGGTCCTCACCGCTAACTCGTCGGCCGCTAAAAGATCCTCCGCAGCTAAATTGTCCTCCATAGCTAAATTGTCTTCCGTAGACTTCCCTTCGACTGCTCTGGGACAGGGACACTGGCCCTCCGTAGCTTGGCACGGCCGTTCGCCGGGCGAATTTTTCATATTCTCATATACTTCGTTTTCGTATTTAAGGCAGCACATAAGCCGGCCACAAATGCCAGAAATCTTGGTTGGATTTAAAGAAAGGTTTTGGTCTTTGGCCATGCGAATCGAGACCGGTTCAAAATCACCCAAAAACGCGTGACAACACAAAACTCGGCCGCAGCCCCCGATTCCGCCAACCATCTTGGCCTCGTCCCTAACCCCAATCTGCCGCAGCTCAATGCGAGTGCGAAAGATCGCCGCTAAATTCTTTACCAGTTCGCGAAAGTCAACCCGACCCTCGGCCGTAAAATAAAATATAATCTTACTATTATCGAAGGTGTATTCCACATCGATCAACTTCATGGGCAGTTCGTGCTCGCGGATTTTTTCCGTACAAACAGCAAACGCTTCTTGTTGTTTAAGCTGATTATCCTCTACCCGCCTCACATCTTCTTCGGAACCGACCCGCAGTACGGTTTTTAACGGTAAAACCAGACTGGCTTCGGGAACCTCCCGCGGAGCAATAACTACCTCGCCAAACTCCAAACCCCGGGCGGTTTCCACAACCACCTTGTCCGCAATCTGCAACGTTAACCCACCGGGATCAAAATAATATATCTTTCCAGCTCGCCTAAAGCGAACCCCCACTACTACTGGCACCCAGAGTCCCCCTCTATCCTATATTTACCAAGTGCTCTTAAAGCCTTGCTTCGTTAAGTTCCAGCAATAAAACCTCCAGCAGTAACTGACCATTCGCGTGTTGTTCTAGTTTCCGCCGTGCCTGCTGGATTATTCTCAAAAATTTTCCGGCTGGATACCAAACTGGAGCCTGAGCCTGTATTAAGTCTAAACAATCCTGATTGATCAGCAATTTGGCATCCCCGGTTTTTTGCCAAACCAGCAGGTCGCGAAACCACATACTTAAACCCGAAAGTAAAACCTTTAGCCGTTCGGTTCCCGTCCAGCCTTCGGCCAGGGCGATTACCGACGCCGGGCTTTGATTATTCAGCTTGCTCAATAACTCTAAAATCTCTCCGCGAAAAGACTTCTGCTGATTGGACAACAAATCCTGAGCCAGGGTTAAACTGCCTTCCGCCACCAGGGCAATCTGCTTGGCCTTGGTTGGATCTGCGGAAAACCTTCGCACCAAGATTTCCTGAATCTCGCGGTCGGACAAGGATTGGAACCGGATCTGCTGACAGCGGGATAAAATCGTTTCTAACAAGCCAAAAGTGGCACGGGCAGTTAAGATGAAGATCGTTTGTTCCGGTGGTTCCTCCAAAATCTTAAGCAGGTGGTTGGCCGCCTCTCCGTTTAAATTCTCCGCTTCCTGCAGCACGAATACTTTCCAGGGGCCTTCAGTCGGCCGGTACTGCGCCTGGCGGGCTATTTCCTGAATCTGTTTGAGCCGGATGTTCGTCCCGGAGCGCGATACTTCTGCCACGTCCGGGTGTTTGCCTTCGGCGATCAGACGACAGGAACGGCAATGGCCGCAAAACTCACCGCTAATTTGCTCCGCACAGTTTAAAGCCTGAGCAAAACTCCGCGCCGTCGTACGTTTACCGACTCCTTCGGGACCGTAAAACAAATAAGCGTGATTGACTCGATTCCGCTTAAGCGCCATCTGTAATTGACGGATTGCGACCGGTTGTCCGACGATTTCCTCCCAGGACATACTAATCCTCCATCCAACCAATATCAAACTTTAATTGCCGGACTAAACTTTATTCCCAAAGGACTTCCCGCACCAAACGCCAGGCCTCGGCTGCCACCTCTGACTGGGATTTCCCCGCATTGAGGACCTTTATCCTCTCCGGTTCGGCTTGCGCCAAGGCCAGGTAAGTTTCACGAACTCGCGTATAAAAAGACTCAGATTCCGCTTCCAGCCGGTCCAGCTCCATTTTTTGTTTCCGGTTTTTCTCCCAGCGCCGCTCCCGGCCCAAACTTGGCTCCACATCGAGGAGCAGCGTCAAATCCGGAACCAATCCTTGGGTCGCCAATTGATTCAGGCAGCGCAGCCAAGCCGGCTCAAGTCCCCGGCCCCCACCCTGATAAGCCAAAGTAGAATCCGTGTAACGGTCACAAATAACCACCATCCCGGCGGCTAGACTCGGTACAATCACCTGATTGATTAATTGCAGCCGGGCCGCGGCGTACAGCATTGCTTCCGCCCGGGGAGTCATCTCCTGATTCAATGGATCAAGCAGTACTTCCCGGATTTTTTCCGATACCCGGGTGCCGCCCGGTTCTCGAACCATCTGCAATGGGAAGCCGGCTTCCCGCAGCTTTTGGGCTAACTGGGCAGCAACGGTCGACTTGCCGGCTCCGTCAACCCCTTCAATACTGATCAGCCGGCCGGATTTAAACTCGGACCGGGCTGACGATAAACCTGAATCCAAAAGTACTTCCATCCCTTCGACACTAGATCATCATCGACAAACTACCGCCGGCCGGACTTAAAATGCCGGCCTGCTTATAATTCATCCAGCACGCGGATGCTGAATAGGGTCTTATCCAGGGGACCCTGCCAGACAGCACCCGCAGCGGACAATTCTCTAATCATTTCAATGATGGGTCGGGTAATTCTTTCACCCGGCACTAAAAGCGGCACCCCGGGAGGGTAAGGGCAAATCGTCTCAGCGGAGACCTCTCCCTCTGCCGCTTCCAGTTTTATGGCCCGGGTTGACGGTCCAAAAAAAGCTTCCCGAGGCGTCAGTACCACTTCCGGGAGGGGATTGCCCAGCGCCGTCCCGGTCAGGCCGCTAAACGGCTGCCGCTTGGCTTGGCCAAAATCCTGATGCCCCACAGCCAAATCGCGTAAAGC
>CAYXHK010000017.1:0-17031 GCA_964464665.1 uncultured Syntrophomonadaceae bacterium | reverse complement strand
GCTGCATCCGCTGCGTCTGCTTCGGCTTTTTGGGACTCCTGATAATCTTCAACCAGCTTTTGTTCCTCCGCAGCCGCCTGTTCTTCCCTGGCCTGGCTGAGACTCAGACTCATCCGTTGTTCCTGAGGTTTGATATCCAGGATTTTAATTAGAATCTCGTCGCCGGCATTGACGATTTCTTCAACTCGCCCAACACGGTAGGAGGCTAACTGCGAAATGTGAACTAAGCCCTCAACCCCCGGCTCAATCTGCACAAAAGCCCCAAACGGCACGGTTCTTACCACCTTACCGGGAACAATCTGCCCAACCTGGTATTTATCCGCAGCATTTTCCCAAGGGCTGCGCAAGATCTGCTTCAGGCCCAGGGAGATCCGCTGTTTATCCTTGTCTACCGCCAGGACATAGACTTCCATCTCTTCGTTTTCCTGAACCACTTCGGAAGGATGGTTGATATGTGTCCAGGACATCTCGGAAATATGGAGTAGGCCGTCCGCGCCCCCTACATCGACGAAAGCACCGAAATTAGTAAGCCGCCGCACTATACCTTGGCGCTGCTGACCCGCTTCAATCGAATTCCACAATTGTTCGCGGGCTTCTTCATACTCTTCTTCCAAAATAGCCTTCTGGGATAAGACCACCTTATTCTTATTGCGGTCCAGGTCGATCACCCTTAGCCGCAGCACTTTGCCTAAATAATTTTCCAAGTTGCTGACGTAACCACGTTCGATTAAGGAAGCGGGCACAAAACCCCTCGCCCCTACATCGACCAGCAGCCCGCCTTTAACTACCTGGACTACTTCTCCTGCCAGTTCCGTTCCGTTTTCGAAAGCCTCCTCCAAACCGGCCCAGGCTTTAATCTGATCAGCCCGGCGTTTCGAGAGAACCATAGTGCCTTCATCGTTTTCGGAACGCACCACGAGAACTTCTATTTCGTCTCCGACCTGAACCGCGTCCGAAGCCGAAGTTATATTCCTAACCGATAGTTCCTTCAGGGGAACAACCCCTTCCGATTTGCCCCCAACGTCTACCAGGACTTCGTCAATCTTAACCTGAACTACTTTCCCCATAATCACGTTGCCGGTACGCAAATCAGGCATATCCTTGGTGAGCTGATCCTCCATGGTTTCCGCAGCTTCTGCTTCTTCTTCAGCCGGCGCGGTTTCCGCCGCTTCCGGCACCTCCGGTGCTGCCTCAGCTGCCTCTGCCGCCGCTTCCGGTGCCTCTGCTGTCTCTAATGCCTCAGCCGCATTTGCCGGGACTTCCGGCATCGTTTCTTTTTCCGTTTCCGACACTGCCGCCGGTTCCGCTGCTTCCGCTTGTTCCGCTTGGTTTACATCTGTTTGTTCAAATTCCGACATCTTTACAATTACCTCCTCAATAATCCACTCTGGAGTTGAAGCTCCAGCGGTTACTCCCACCCGATTTACTTGGGCAAACCATCCCGCCTCCAGCTGAGCCGCGGTTTCAACCGGATACACAGGAACCTCAGCCGCAGCACACAACTCAACCAGCTTTCGGGTATTCGCACTGTCAAAACCGCCTACCACCACCATGGCCTCAACCGTCTGCGCCAGGCCTAAGGCTGCCTCCTGCCGCTCCCGGGTTGCGGGACAAATCGTGTTATAAGCTCGTACCTCCCGACCTTTTCCCATTAATACCGCAGCCGTTTCTAGGTAGTTGCGCTCGATCTGGGTAGTCTGGCAGACAATCCCAATTCGGAGGTATTCGGGAATATGCCGCGCCTCCTCGGCATCGGCCACCACCATCCCCTGACCCTTGGTCCATTCCAGAACCGCAGTTACCTCCGGGTGCCTGTGATCCCCGATAATAACTACCCGAAACCCGTCCTCGGCCAGGGATTTCGCCAGCTGCTGCACCCGCTTCACCAAAGGACAGGTAGCATCGATCACCTGGATCCCCGCTTCTTGAGCCTGCTGCAAAATACCCGGACCTACACCATGCGACCGAATAACCAGCTGAGCACCCGGCACTCCCCGCAGCTCCTCCAGGTTTTCAGCGACACGAATCCCTCGTTCATTCAGCTGTTCTACGACTAAACGGTTATGCACAATCGGACCTAGGGTAAATACTTTTCCGCGTTTTTCGGCCACTTCCCGGCCGCCTGGTTCGGCGCTCGGCTGCATATCCGGCTGCAGTGCCTGATCCAGGTCCGGCTGCGGCTGCAGATCCGGCTGCAAGTCTGTCTGCCGGTCCGGCTGCGGCTGCAGAGTCTGTTCTAGTGCCTGTTCCAGGGCCTGTTCCGCAGTTTTTAAGGCGCCTTTCACTCCCGAACAAAAACCGGCGGCTGTTGCACGGATAATCTGCAAAATCCCATCCCCTTATTTGAGCAGCAAGGCGATCTGCTCCATTATATCCTGACTGACAATCTCCAGACTTTTCGTGTTTAGTTTTTGCTCATAGTAAGCAGAATACTCTATCGGTTTACCGATCCGGACCTCAAAAGTTTTAAACCAAGTACCCTTCTTTAAGATGCGATCCGTTCCCCAGCAAGCTATCGGCACCACCGGCACCTGCGCTTTCAGGGCGATCATCGCCACACCGGGCAACGGTTTAAGCAGCTCCCCGGTCTTGCTGCGGGAACCCTCTGGAAAAAGCCCCAGGACTTTTCCCTCTTTCAACACCTCCAGCGCCCGACGGATAGCCGTGCGGTCCGCCTGGCCCCGCTTGACCGGAAAAGCGCCTAGACGCTCAAATATATTGCCTAAAACTGGGTACTGAAAAAGCTCTTCCTTGGCCATAAAAAATATCTGACGCGGAAGAGCTGCCCCTAAAGCGATCGGATCTGCTAAACTGACGTGGTTAGAAACAACAATAACTGGTCCTTGCATCGGAAAATTCTCTAATCCCTTAACCTTCCATCGCCATCCAACCCGAAAAACGCCCCGAAATAACTTTCGTAAAAACGGGTACAGCATTTATTTATCTTCCCCCGTTGATAATCTCCAGCATTTTTCCCACGACTTCTTCTATTGACAACTCCGTGGTATCAATTACGACCGCGTCCGGCACCTGTATCAGGGGGCCTACCTCTCGATTGCGG
This sequence comes from uncultured Syntrophomonadaceae bacterium, assembly GCA_964464665.1. GTDB lineage: Bacteria > Bacillota > Ch66 > Ch66 > Ch109 > CAYXHK01. Next base: position 13,970 of record CAYXHK010000017.1, on the reverse strand, counting down.
TCCGTAAGATCCCTCTCAATCATCTCCTTTTCCAGTTCAGCCGGGTCCGGGTCAAATCCCTTAGCGCGCATTTCCTGCTGCCGGCGCCAGACTCGAACCGGATCGGAAGCGGTTATGTAAAACTTAAAATTGGCCTCTGGAAATACGCGGCTGCCAATATCTCGTCCATCCATCACCATTCCGCCGCTTTGGCCGACCAGCCGCTGCAAACGGAGCATATGATCCCGCACTCCGGGAAACTGAGAGACTTGCGCCACATAACGTGATACTTCCGAAGTCCGAATCTGATCGGTTACATCCTGAGCATCACAAAAAACTTTTAGGATTTGACCTGGCTCGCTGGCCAAGCAGATCTCAGTGGTTTCGGCGAGTTCAGTCAATGATTGCCCGTCCGCCAAATCCACGCCCTGCTGCAGCGCTTTTAAGGTCAAAGCCCTATACATAGCCCCGGTATCTATATAAAGCAAATTAAGCTCTTCCGCGATTAGGCGAGCCACGGTGCTTTTCCCGGCACCCGCCGGTCCGTCTATCGCCACGATAATATTATTAATATTATCAATATTATTCGGCATCTGTATCTGCTCACACTTCTGCATAGTATTTATTTTAACATAAATAGAGCGAATTGTCAGGCTTTACTTTGGGAATGATCGCCGGCACCGTCAAAACCCGGCCGACTGCTTCGGCAACCCGCTGCAGTTCGCTCATCATCTGGGCAAAAGAAGTTGGGGTCAGCGACTGGAATCCGTCCGAAAGCGCCTCCGCCGGGTTTTGGTGGACTTCCACCATCACCCCGTCCGCTCCAGCCGCAATCGCGGCCCGGGCAATCGGGCCTACCATGCTTACCCGCCCGGTTCCATGACTCGGGTCTACGATCACCGGCAGGTGAGACAATTCTTTCGCCGCAACCACCGCTCCCAAATCAATCGTGTTTCGGGTATAGGTTTCAAAAGTACGGATTCCGCGCTCGCAAAGAATTACCTGGGAATTGCCGGCCGCCATAATATGCTCAGCGGCCAGCAGCCACTCCTGAATCGTTGCCGCAAAACCGCGCTTTAACACGACTGGTTTCTGGGTTTGGCCCACCGCGTTGAGCAGCGTGTAGTTCTGCATGTTGCGGCTGCCCACCTGCAAAATATCCGCGTAAGCGTAGACCAGTTCCAGTTCCCGGGCATCCATCACCTCGGTAACCACCGGCAGCCCGGTCTGCTGGCGCGCTTCCGCTAAAATCTCTAGACCTTCCCGGGCTAGTCCCGTAAAAGAATAGGGAGAAGTCCGCGGTTTAAAAGCCCCTCCCCTTAAAACCTTTGCACCGCCGTCCTTGACTGACCGGGCGGCCTCCAGGTAAGGCTCCCGGCCTTCTACCGCGCAGGGACCGGCAATAATGAGCAGCTCATCCCCGCCAACGGTCAACTGATCATTTATCTTGATTATAGTATTGTCGGGATGTTCTTCTCTAGAAGCTAAGCGGTAAGCCTTCACTTAATACTCCTCCAAAAGCACCAGTTATTATTCTATGTATACTATGTGTCCTGTACATTCTTTGTATTTATGTATCTTATGTATCCGTATAGCTTAATATATCCTGGCGCGGCTCAGGTGTATTATATGAATTTATATGCCCTGGCGCGGCTCCGTTATATTCTATGATTATATTAATATCTCCAGGTGTGGCCTAGTTGTATCTTCTGTGTCTTAATATATCCTAGCGCGGCTTAAGTGCATTATATGTATCTATATGTCCTGGCACGGCTCAGTTTCAGCTCAACTGCGAAACAACAACTGCTATTTCTCAAGCATTCACTTAAGCTTTAAAGCTGCTGCATCAGGTCTTGGCGCAGCATAACCGCTTCGCGCAGATAAACGTGTTTCATTTCCGACTGCTTTTTCTCGGAATTAATAAGCATCAGCACCCGGATACAGCGAGGCAGCCCGCCGGGCACCGCGATCTCGCTGCCGCACAGCAGCGGCACCTGACTCCAGCCCAAAGACCTCGCCGCCAGCGCAGGGAAGGCTGCATTCAGGTCCGGGGTCAGAGTCAAAAAAATGCTGACCATATCGTCAATGCTGACCAAATTTTTCTGCACCATTTCCAATAAAAGTTGACTGGTTGCCTGCAGGATCTCGTCGGCTGTGTTCTCTTCTACCGTAATCGCTCCACGCAGCGCCCTACAACAACTGCCGGTCATCTATTCCTTTTCCCCCTTAATTACCAGCCGACTCTAAGGCACCGCCCGATGCCCCAGGCCGATTGCTACCTCGTCCAAATGCAATAATCCAATCCCAAAGAAGATAGCCACGCTGATGTGGTCCTGACAGCGGGCAATCCCAATTTTCCCGCCTACGTTAAGCCCCAAGGCCTTGGGCATGATCTGGCTTAAAGCCTCCCTGGTCGCGCCGGCCACAGCCCCCTCGTCCGGGTGAGTGTCTTTTATCACGGCCTCGCGTTTGGCGGCTACTACCGCCCGTTCCACAACCTTGCCGACTGAACTGACGAACTCTCCGCCAAAATCAACGGCCACCGTTTTAATTCCCTTATCCGTAAAGGATTTTTTTAAATTGACCTCTTCAGCCCGACTAGCCGTCAAGGCCATCTGGATTGCCGCACTGGCCACTGATTTACTACTCATCTCATCACCTCCGACCAGCTGGTCGGGTCGCCCAAGCTGGCCTTTCCGCTGCTTCCTCTACATTATACATCCGTATTGTTCATCTGTATTATACATTTGTGTTTTTTATCTGTATTGTTCATCGTATTATAGACCGGTTTTTTCATTTGCATTATTCATTTGTTCTATTTATCCGCATTGTTTATTATTTCATATTACATTACTTCATTATATTACATTGATATTGCATTGTAAAACTTCAAAAGACAAGCTTCCATCTGTGTCGCGTTGATTAGCGATAATGGCTGCCGTTGATTAGCGATAATGCCCTCGTTGATCTGCGATAAATGTCATGGTGTAACTCATCAGGAAAAATGTCATCCACCAAAAAAGAGTGACTGATAAACGATAATCACTCTAAGAATTTACATTATTTTCAATGCATGTTCTAATATGGTATAATAAATTTCACAATTATAATCCATGTTTAATCTATAATCCATGTTTAATCTTGAGTTAGTCAGGTTATGAAATGTTTTTTCCAAAAAACCAACCTGCTAAACCTACTAAACTAGGCTAAACCGACTAACTGAAACAAGATCTTTTCAACGACAAGGGCAAACTTGCCGAAAGGCGAGGACGCAAAGCCAAGGGCCTTCCCCGTAAGGGTGGCAGCCGGTTACCGAAAAGTAAAGGTTTTTTTATGTTTAAATTTAGGTAATTTTTTTCTGTTTATTTTCGAAAAGTCTTTTCTGTTTAAATTTCAGAAAACAGCTAAACAGCCAGACGTCTTAAATTTGATGTTTAATTCTGAAGAAGTCTGAAGTCTGTAGTCTGTAGTCTGTAGCCTGAAGCTTTAAATCTTAATTCTGAATTATGAACTCCGGAGGCCCAAGGGGGGTGAAAAAGGGGTTACCTGAAAAGCAGACCAACTTGTAACTTGAAAGGAGAGAATAGTATGGCGAATCCCGGTAAAGAATTATCCAGTATTGATTTTAAAAGCCTCATCGGCGGCCCCTTGGTCGCAGTAGTAGAGGCGCAGGCACAAGCCGCATTAAGCACGGTAAATTTTATCCGCTCGGTAGGATTTAAACCGGGTGCTCCCAGTGCTGGTGATGACCCAAACGATGTGCCGACCACCGGGGAACCAATTTATGTTTCTTTTAAATATCCCAAAGAGATCGCTCCTTATGCACCGGCAACTGACCCGGATTTTTCTGTAACGGTTACAGACGGTGGTGCCGGCTATACTAAACCAAAGGTTACGATAACCGGCGGCGGAGGCAGCGGGGCCGAGGCCACTGCTGTACTGGACAACGGGAAAATTGCCCGGGTTGAGTTCACCAGCCTGGGTAAAGATTACAAATCCCCGCCCACGGTTAAAGTAACTGAAGACGGCACCCCAGGCGAGGGATACAAAGAAGCCACGGTTAATGTGGAATTCACCCCCGGAAAGCCGGCAACCCCGGCGGTTTTCCAGGAAATGAAGCTGGAAGTGCCGATTCTCTCTATTGTGCCGATTCCTTATCTGCGCGTTGAAGAAGCGACGATTGATTTTAACGCCAAGATCAACTCGGTCCAGTCCTACGAAGCTACGTCGGAAAGAAACTTTGCTGCGGAAACTTCAACCAGTGGTAAAGGCGGTTTCCTGTTCGCCTCAGCCTCAGTTTCTATGAAAGCGTCCATATCCAACAAGAGTGCCAGCAAAGCAACCGGAACCACCGAAAGGACTTACAGCATGGCCATTCACGTCCGCGCGGTGCAGGACGAACTGCCCGGCGGCATGGAAAAAATCCTGGGAATTCTGGAAGATGCCATAAAATCACAGCCGGCAGCGATAACGACTTAAGGCCGCAATCAGCAATAATATAGAATTAATTGCTTCTTAGCAATTGCTTCTTTAATCGCTTTTTGCTTAAATATTACTTTCAATATTTACTTTTAATTTTGCTTTTAATTAATCGCTTTTAAACACTTTTCATTGTGCTCTCGATATAATTACTAATAACTAAATTGCCCTATGCTTAATGAAGAGGAGGAAGGGATTCTTTCTCCTCTTCATTAAATTAAGCAAGGCAGCCACATTGCTTTACATAATCGCAGCAGGCAGCCGCATATAAGGCAGGCAGCCCCATTGTCACAGCCGCACAATCTAAGGAGGTGGATTTCTTGCCGGATCTTTCGGATTTTCTGGGCACTATTATTCAGGAAACAGCCCGGGCCAGGATGATGTCAGACTTAGAGTCCGTTCGCATTGCCGAGGCTTACTACCAGGATGTATATTTAAAACACTTGCCCATACCCCACTTTAAAATGCCGGAAATCGTCATCCAAATGCCTGTGGAGGTGAAACAGATCAACCCTCCCGGCAGCGATGTCACAAATTCATCAATGATGAGTAAGATGCGCCAGCGAATCAATGATGATCTGCAGCGTTATCTGAATGCCGCATTCCGGGCTATTCAGGCAGAACCTTCGGTAAAAGAAAACTTAAGCCCACGGACTCTGCCAACGCGCCGGAAAACCACCCTGAAAACCATGCGGGACGCATTGGGCAAACGAGTCAAAGCCACCTGTGACCACATCACCGGCACAATTTTCTACACAAAGGATTACATAGATGTAAACACTGTTCCCATCCGCCTGACTGAGCTGGCGGATAGCCTGGAAAACATGCTTTATAAAGAACTCACTGAGAATTACAAAGAATTTTTTTACATAAAGACCCCTCCCCAGAAGGGAAAAACCGTAACCGAGGGTAATCTGGATACCGGGGCTATCCAAAATATGCTTAAAGCGGTGCGCCAGCTTTTTATGGACAGCGTGACCTTTATCATGAAGGAAAACGAAACCACCCTGGAAATAGAAGGCAGTACGAGTAAGCTTGCCCAGGCTGGCAATCTCAGTTTATTGACCACGTTGAAAATCACGATCCGGGAACAGGATTACGAGTGGACGATTGAAGATCGGGAAGATGGCTCGGGTATCGAAAAACGCAGCCTGACTATTGAGTAGGAATAGGGGTAGTTTAGGGGATACCTAGGGAATGCCCAGGTGATTCTTAGCTAGGAGGATGCCCAAATGATCCTTTACAATGTGCTCTCTGAACTAGATGGGATTTTAGCGGAATCGGGAGCTTTAATCGATATGTATAAGGCAAAAGAATTGGTTTTTTTTGACCGAGTCCAGCGCTGGTTGGAGAGGTTGGAAAAAATGGCTGCTGATAACCGATGGTCTTTTCAGTCTTCGATTGCCGCGTTGAGAGGGCAGTTGGTAACTGTTTCAAGGAAGCAGAAAGACGATTCTTTTCCGTGGATGCCCCATTCCAAAAATAGCCGCCGGGCGCGCGAGGCGCTTGCGGCTGAAACCTTAAGGCAAGCCATAGAACTTGTGGGAAACTTCGTTGCCGCGGACCGGGAGCAGCAGGCCAAAGCAGCGGAGTTATTACGGCAGGTGCTGGCAATGGCCATTTTTAAAGGAATAGTAAGCCTGAAACCAACCAATGGTAATAGCCATTATATCTCTCAAAGCTGGAATGCTGTAGCTTCAGACCAGGATTTTGCGCCAACCTGCGTGCATGTAGTTGGACTGGTCGGCGCTTACAATGCCTATATTTTATTTGACAAAAGTTTCAACGAGGTTCTGATCAATGGCTATCCATCCAAAGATCAAGTGGGCTAAGTCAGATCGCTATCAGATCGATCAAATAGGTATCTCAGGCGGGGTTCCCGCGGCCCGTCCCGCAACATAGCCGGTGGAAAAAGCCGCCTGCAGATTAAAGCCGCCGGTGTAACCGTCGACATCGATTACCTCGCCCGCAAAGTACAGTCCTTCGATCAAGCGGGACGCCATGGTGCGGGGATCGATCTCCTTGACCGCGATCCCCCCGGCCGTAATAATCGCCTCCTCAATCGGGCGCGTGCCGGTCACTGTCAAAGGCAACTCGGTCAGCAATAACCCCAGCCGCATTCTTTCCTCCCGGGTAATCTGATTCGAAAACTTATCCCCAGGGATCTGGCTGAGTTCCACGATTACCGGGATCAAGGCCCGAGGCAGCAGCGCATCCAGGGAATTGCGAAACTGCTTGCGGGAATTAAGGGTGAGATCCCGCTGAATCCGCTGGTCAATCTGCTCCAGGCTTAACGCGGGCTTAAGATTGATGCTAAGCGTAACTTCGGCAGCCGGTTTGGTTTTGGCACCGGGCTTGGCGTTGGTTTTGGTGCCGGGCTTGGTGCCAGGTTTGGCGCTTAACTCTGCGCTGGGATTGTCACACGGTCTGCCGCTGGGCTTGGCCGTGCTCCGTTTGCCCAGCAAGTGTTTGGCAATCGGACTGCTTAAGGATAAGATAACCGGCCCCGAGACCCCAAAATGGGTAAACAGCATTTCGCCGAACTCTTCGCCCAGGAGGCGGGACTTTGACGCTTTAGCCGACGACGAACCACCACCACCACCGGCTCGGGCAGTCACCCTTACGTTGCGCAGAGACAGGCCTTGCAACTCTTTGACCCACTCCTCCCGCACCTCCAGCGGCACCAAGCCGGGACGAGGGGGAATCACCGTATGGCCCAATTCCCTGGCCCAGGCATAACCATCGCCGGTGCTGCCGGTTGCGGGATAAGATAAGCCGCCGGTAGCAATAATCACCGCGTCTCCGTGAAAATCGCCTTTGGTCGTGACGACCCCGATTACACGGTGGAGGGCAGGGACTTCCGCTTCGGCAACGGCTTCAAGATCTCCGCAGTCCTCTACTCTCTCTGATATTGAAGCATCTGAAACGTCCATTCCTTCCTGGATCAAACCGGTCACTTGATGGCCGGTACGGACCAAAACCCCGGCCTTATTTACAAACCGCTCCAGAGCCCGCAGCACATCCACCGAATGGTCGCTCTCCGGGAAAACCCGCCGGCCCCGCTCCTCTTTAGTGGCTAGACCCAGCTCCGCAAAAAAATTAAGCAGATCCTGATTACTGAAAGCAGCCATCGGTCCATACAAAAAAGCCCCGTTACCCGGGAAGTTTTCAATGAATTCCGGCATCGGGACAGTATTGGTTATATTGCACCGGCCTTTGCCGGTCAAAAGCAGCTTCCGTCCCAGCCGGGGCATCTTCTCCAGTAAAATAACCTTGCTCCCTTGATTAGCCGCAATTCCGGCCGCCATCAGGCCGGCCGGCCCGCCGCCCACCACTAAAACCGTTCGCCGATCGTTTTTAGACAACGTTTACTACACCACCAATTATGAATTATGCAATGCAATGCTATATGCAATAAGCAATAGCAATAAGACTTAATGCTACAGCCTTTATGCTTACCTTAATCTTTGTTTGATGCCCAAATTTAATACCCAATTTTTATTTAATGCTCATTATTCTATTTATTGATTAATCCTTATTTAATTCCATGTTTTCCAGAGATATTTTCCAGCTTCATTTTATATATCAGCACACGGTCGAGCATTTTTTCAATTACGGCATAACCCTTTTCAAGGTGATCAGGACTGTTGCTCTCTACCACCCATTTCATAACCTGCCGCTTATATTCTTTATCATTGATCAGTTCTATTGGACCTTCTGCTACAACTGAGACATATTTTCTCCCAAACTTATCCGGAACAACCGCCGTTTCTCCCAGAATAACCGCGCATGCCCGGGGATTGGTCTTCATGGCTTCTACTTTGCGGCCTTCCTGCGCCCCGTGAAAATAAAGGTGACCGTCTTTATAAATATAATCCAGCGCCACCCCATACGGCAACCCTTTGGGGTCAACCAAACTGACCACAGCATATTGGTTTCCCTGAATTATTTCATATACTTCTTCGATCGATAATCCTAACGCACTTCTTCTCATAAAATACGCTCACCTTTCCATTAATTTGCGACAGAATTTTTTATTCCCCGCCAAAAGCCTTTGCCCAAGTTTCGATCATGGAGTGTAATTTTTCATGGATGTTATGCCCCATGACATTCTCTTCATACTCCTCGAATTTTTCGAACAAGAGGTCTTGCGCCTGTTCATCCAGCACTTTGTCCGCCATCATGAAAAGCACCTTGTTTTCCTTTTCGATATGCTGGCGCAGCAGATCGCGGTATTGAACAGCGGCAGTATTGAACCCGCTAAGGTCCTGATTATCCAGGCTCTGGTTCATTTGCGAAATATAGTCTCTGCCCTGGGCATGTTCCTGCAGCATAACACCGACAGGGCCACCCTCATTGGGGATTCCTTTCTTGACCAGCGCTTCGAATAGATAAATCTCCTCTTTGCCGTGGTGGCATTTGTCGGCGAATAGCTTCAGGAAGTACAGAACCTCACCGTAATAACGACGCAAAGTTTCTAAATCGCGGCCCTCGGACTGCATCATTTGGTCAAGTAGTTGGAGAACATAAAGGATTGCATCGTGTTCCTTCCGAAGGTCTTGTGTCGCTTTACCCATATTGCATCCTCCTGTACTTTGATTTATATTTTTTATTTTACCATGGATTAATATTCCTGGGCAGGTATCATTCAACTGATCTGTTTGATGATTACGCTGGAATCAAATCAACAACCACATCTATAAATATTCCAATATTTGCTTTATCCCTACCAAATTAGAAATATTTTTTTAATTTGAGCGCGGGATTAAGGCGGCGATGAATGGTATAAGGCAATTTTGGGTTGAGGAACGGCGTTGTAGGAATAAGGATAGAAGGACGGGAGGATAATATTAGGCTGGTCGCTGTTGTGCTGGGGCGGAGGCCATTGTTGGATTAGTCTGGGATAATTCCGTTGCGGCGGCCGCTTAGAGGGGTACCGGAATGGGCATTAGGTAACTCCTATAAGATGGAGCGTTTACTGTGTACAGTAAGGTCATCTAGTAAGTACATCTAAAATTAATTCCGTTTGTCCCCTCAGGGGACAACGGGAATTAATTTTTAATACAAAGTCGGGGATGGGACGGCGTTCAAATTTATCGATTTCATAATCTTCCAGTTCTATTGTATGTTTCAGCAAAAGAATTGTTCATCAATTTGTTAAACTTCATTTAATTCCTTGCTGATTCTGTCTAAGAAATTGATTTGATAATCAATCGATTTCAAATCCTGTCTGTATGAAACGATCTTTTTGTTAGATTGAAATCGTTTTTCTAGCATAGCTGAAATCCCAATAAAAATAATAAATATGGCTACTCCAACGATGCCCAGAATATTGGCTGCCCTTCCCCCGTCCGCAATATCAATTCCACTCAGAAGATATCCTATGGTCATATTTATAATGAAAACCGTTGCTAAGATAAATAGAACTAAAACCAGGGCAACTTTGAAGTATTCCTTGGTCAACTCTTTTCTGGTCTGTTTTCTATCATCTTTTAGCTGATTGATTTGTTGGCTGTAGTCGTCGATCAGTTTATTGCTCTGCATTGGTTATCACCTTTCGGCTTGGGTGACAATAATATGATTGATTTATAGTTAATTTATGGTTGATTTTTTAGTTGATTAATGGTGATCAAAGAAAACCTCATAGTCATTATTTGTCATTATTTCGTCACAGTAATCTGCCCGACCCGGCCCCGTGAGCCCTCGACTTTGACCACCTGTTTTTCCTTGGGAGAGGCAATATTATCGGAAACCTGCAAAACCAGGATGGATAAAGGGTATTGATAATAAGACCCGTCCACCTCCACCGTATCGCCCGCCTGAACCGGAATGGTGATCCGTTTTTCCCGAAAATCGCCCGCTACCTGCCCATTGACTATAACCAGGGCCTTTTCCAGCGAGGAGTAATTGGTTAATTCCAGGGTAATGCTCCCCGCATCTTTATCGGGAGCAAGTGCCGGCTGCACCCAAGGGGTTTCTTCTAATCTTTCCGTCTGCAGCCTTTCCGCAAAACTCAAGTAAAAACGAAAAGGGTCCTGAGTCATCAAGGCCTGGACCGCGACGAGCGCCACCAGGCTTATTGCTACCACACGAATCAGCCACTTTTCCACAAGTTCTCCCCAGGCTAAAAAAGAACGGTGCTCCTTATTGGACTGCCAACGCTTCCTCACCACGCTTATCCCACCTTTATCTGCCAAATAACCTTTGGGTACAGGCTATGCAGATAAAAGCCGAAATATGCTTTTACAAGATCTTTCTCTAGCCTTTTATATATTCGCAGTTCGGGCAGTATTTACTTGTCTCCGGTTATCAATTTGTTCCCACAGGGGATAACTATCCTCTATAATAGCCACCGCCTATGAATTCTCTCAGCAGCGAATTGAATGGAATATGGGCATCGTCCATCGGTTCAAAAAACGACAGCAGATTCAGCAAACGCTCACTGGTCGAATAATACGGGCTGTCTTTACTGATCTTCTTAAGGGAGGATTCGGCCAGCGGACGCAACACATTCATTTCGTATATGAGTGACGAGTTGAACATCACATCGCAGTCTTCCTGGAATTTAAAGATATTGTCGTATTCTCCGCGTCTCACGCTGCCCCACATCTTGAGGTTGTCTTCTGCGGGTGTCCCCCGGAACCGGTCGTCTCTGACTATCCGGCGGATGAGCCTGACTTCCGTTTCCGGCACCCGGTTTATCAGATCAATATTGAGCCCATAGAGCGCATTAACTATGATTTCGAAAAATACTCTCCGGTTGACGTTCGGCAGGATCCGGGGATTAATGGCATGGATGCCCTCCATAAGGAGTATCTCATCCGGCCCTACATAGATTTTTTTAGTCTTTTCAGCGCGCTTGCCCGTAATAAAATCATAGGTCGGCGCTTGAACTTCCTCGCCTTGGATCAGACGCAGGATATGATCATGCAGCAGCTCAAGATCAAGAGCTTCGACGTTTTCAAAATCATAATTGCCTTCTGCGTCAAGAGGAGTCTTATCCCGATTGACAAAATAATCATCTAGCGACAGCACTACCGGCTTCAGACCGTTTACCCTAAGCTGCGTCGACAGCCGCTTGGCAAAGGGCGTCTTTCCCGCGGATGAAGGGCCGGAAATCAAAAGCACCCGCAGCGCCCGCCTGTTTTGCAGGATCAGGTCCGCTATTCCCGCAATCTCCTTTTCGTGCAGCGCTTCGGCGATACTGAGCAGATCAAAGCTTCTCCCGGTCGTAATATATTTATTAACATCGCAAATAAGCTCCATATTTATGTTGCGGAGCCAGCTCTGGTTTCGGTCATAGGTCGAGGCTAATTTTTGCGGCGGAATCAAGGGCGCGTTGCCGCCTCTGTCTGCATCGCCAAAGTCAACGATAAACCCGTTCGAAAATGGTATGATGTTGAACGGCGCCACCATAGATGAACAATCATAGGCATCATAAAGCACATTGATGATGCTGCCGTCCATATTGTATTGGAAATAACCGTCCTTTCGGCCCAGGTACTCCATCCGACTATTGGACGCGACCCATTCGTTCAGCCTTTTGCCGATCTGGTCGACCTCGCGTATCGAAAGGATCGAATTATTAAGCCGGCAGAAAACGCCCTCCCGGATGGAGTAAGCGGTCTTTAGCGTATCCTCCGGAAACAGATCCTGTATCACTTTGATTAGGCCAAGCTTGACCGTCTGGCGATCTCTGCTCAAATGTGTCTCTTTCATCTCCAACGCCCCCTTTACCTTTCAAACAGTATACTATAAAGGCACGATAAAGGCATGCTGCAAAGTACTATAAAGTATACTGTATCAGGCGTCTCTGACACTCTGCGCGAATAAATTCGGCAGGTTCTTAGGTACGCAGACTTCCCATGTACTCTCGCCTACAGGCGTAAAGGTATCATTCTGGAACAGATTGGGCGTTCAGATGCAGTCGGAATGTATATGTGAGGTAACTGTAAAGGTATCTTTAGAACTTAATAGCTATTCAATTCATATTATTAATACTATTAAACTGATACACTTTTGCGCCTACCCCGGGGGCTATTCGAATTCAATTCATATTATTAATACTATTAAATACTTGCTGCAGCGTTTCAATAGACACCGGTTTACCCAGATGACGGTCAAAGCCGGCTTCTTTTGAACGCTCTATGTCTTCCGGCTGCGCATATCCAGACAAAGCAATCAAAAATATATTCCGCAGTTTCGGGTCTTTACGGATTAGCCGCGCAACCTCATACCCGCTCATACCCGGCAGCCCTAAATCGCAGATAATCACATCCGGTCTGAGCTCCTTGGCCAGGGCAATGCCTTCGGTTCCATTATACGCAGTTTCCGCCCTATACCCAACAAAGGCAATTAACTCCCCCATAACGCGAGACAGATCTTTATTGTCTTCTATCAGCAAAACCGTGAGTGATTCATTTACTGTAGGTTCTAATCCGCCGCAACTCTCCGGTACTCCTATGTTTTCCTTTAGCAGCGGAAGCCGAACCGTAAATGTTGCCCCCTTATCCCTACCTCCACTAAAGGCTTTCACATTGCCGCCATGCAGTTCCACCATTCCCTTGACGATAGCCAGACCCAGACCCAGCCCTCCGTGATTTCGATCCAACGATCGCCCAACCTGCGTGAATTGTTCAAATAGACACTCGAGATAATTAGGCTCAATCCCCATACCCGTATCCTGAATCATGATTACAGCTTCCCAGGCAAGCGGATCAAGAGCTACGGTGACGGTGACCCGGTCATTATTGCTGGTAAACTTGACTGCGTTATGCAGCAGATTACATACAATCTGATTTAAACGGGAAGGATCAGCTTCCAGGAATAGGGGTGAGGTCAGATTAACCGCCAATTCGACCTTGTTTTTAGCGAATTGCATCTGATAATCCTTTACAACCGTTTTGATTAAACCGTTAAGTTCTACCCGTTCTTTTTTTAAGATAACCTTATTCTGGTTAATGCGGGTGACATCTAAAAGGTCATCGACCAAACGGGTAAGCTGTTTGCCTTGCCGCTTGGCAATTTCCAGCGCCATTCCGGCCATTTTTTCATCCGCCGGGAGCTTATCAAGGAAGTCTAGACTCAGCATAATTGACGCCAGCGGGTTTCTCAATTCGTGCGAAAGCATGCTGATAAAAGCATTTTTGTTTTGGTCAGCTTGACGCAGCTTCTCCACCAATTCCAAGGCGTGTTTTTCACTCTTGCGCAGTGCATCCTCAGCCCGCTTGCGCTCGGTAATATCTCTGGAAATGGTCATAAATTCATTATTGCCATTCAGGGCAAACACCTGGACTTCGTACCACACATCCTGCGCCGGGTAATATTCCACTATTGCCAAAGTCTGGCCGGAATGTACCACTTCACCGCATTTCCTAATCCAACCTTGAGTGTGCAACGGAAACATAGCGGTAAACCTTCTGCCCACAGCCTGTTCCCTGGTGAATCCCAACTCCGGCTCAAGTGCCGGATTTATATCCAGAAATATATAGTCTGCCGGGGTACCATCCTGG
>CAYXHK010000016.1:6716-17084 GCA_964464665.1 uncultured Syntrophomonadaceae bacterium | reverse complement strand
ACCGCTTCGCGGATGCATCAGACCGGCAATGCTTTTTAAGGTGGTGCTTTTCCCGGCCCCATTAGCGCCAATCAAGGTCACAATATCGCCTTTATTGACTTCCAGGCTGATCTTTTTTAAGGCGTGGATTGATCCGTAGTATACATCGATGTCTTTAACCTGCAGCACAATTACGGTTCCTTTCCTTTTGGTTGGAATAATTATTTGATCTAATAAACGCTTGGTATTTATTCTTCGAATTTTGTTCTTTAAGCTTACTTAGTCTTTAGGTTTTTTGTTAGTTCAGTCATTGTTTTGGTCTTTGATCCTTGTTTTTGTTATTGTTATTGGTCTTTGTTTTTGCTATTGGTCCTTGTTTAGAACTTAGAGTTTGATTAATTCTTTAGGTTTTGTTTCTTTGTTCAGACTGGTTTGCCGCTTTTTAACCGGGTTTACAAAGGCACAGGGAATCCGGCTGACACACTTGCCGCAGGCATCTACATAACCTTTAGGCTGATGGAGTTCTACGTTTTGTAATAAATGTGCGTAACATTTAAAGCGATCAAACGAGGATTCGGTCAAGGCTCCCGTGGGGCAACGGATAATACACTGCCGGCAACTCTGATCAAAATAGTAAAGGCAGGCTGGACTCAAAGCAGGGGGCTGGATATTTAATTCCAGATCAGAAACCAGGCTGCCCAGCCGGCCACAGCACCCCTTATCCGTAATCAACATTTGGTTTAAGCCGATACTTCCCAAACCGGCCAGAACCGCCAGATGCCGGTGTGACCAATTGCTGAGCAGGGTTTGTTCGTCAAAGTTATGGGTAGCTGGGGTCACCGCCGCGATATAGCCGCGTTTTCCCAATTCCTCCTGCAGATACCGGTTCAAATCGTTGATTAACTGATTAGTTTCCACGTAGGCCCAAGCCCATTCATCGGAACATTGAGCTTCCGCTTGATTGCTGCGCCCTATTTCCGGAGCAAAGGGCAAAAAATAACAGATAACACTGCGGGCGCCGGGCAGCAGATCCTGGGGCAGAAGGTGCTTGGGTCCGACCTGTTTTTTTATTTCCGTAAGCCGGGGGTCCGTGGCGGCTACGGTTGCCAGGAGCGGAGTCTGCCAGCGGGTTTGGGTTCCCTGCTCTTTCGGGTAGTTGGCAACGTACGCCTCAATCTGCTCTATCAACCAGTTTTCGTTCTGCATGCACTCACCCGCCTCAAATAATTATATATTCTCTAAAAACAGAGCATTTCCTTCAGCTTAATCATAGATTTACTGCAAGAAAAGAATAATGTTGTCAGATGCAATCTCAAAAGCTACTTTTATGATTTATAAAGATGGCTAAAAAAACTGGCTAAGTCATTTGGAAATATGATCGCTATTTCGCGGGAAAGAAAGTGACTTCTCCAGTTGACAGTTTATACTTAGCGCTGACTACCTTTACTTTACCGTTTTCCAACAGGTGTTCGACAATTGGACTCTTTTCAATTGCCGCTACGCTAGCCGCAATGTTTTCATCTTCGCTGCGTGCAGCTAATTGATCTTCCGGAACCCCCGCTTTTTTCGCTTTATCTACTGATGGTTTAATTTCGTCTACAATAGCGCCGATGCTGCCGGGAGATTCTCCCCCTTCAATAGTTGCTTTAACAGCTCCGCAGCTGTCATGTCCCATAACCACTACCAGCGGAGCCCCCAGATGTTCAATGCCGTATTCAATACTGCCTAAGGCCACGGGATCAATAACGTTTCCGGCTACCCGAATCACAAATATGTCTCCCAAACCTTGATCAAAGATTAACTCCGCCGGCACCCGGGAATCAGAACAGGTTAAAACCACGGCAAATGGTTTTTGACCCTTGGTCACTAAATCTCCCCGTTTCTGATTGCTAACGTCCTGTTTTAAAACACTTCCGCTGACGTAACGTTGGTTGCCTTCGACCAGAAGTTGTTGAGCTTTAACCGGATCAGTAATCACAGGATGCTGGTACACGACTGGTTGTTCCGAAGTTGTTTTGTTCTCGGCCGGTTGGCTGGCTGTACTGCTGCAGCCGGTTAGGGATAAAAGTAAACAGACCACGAGTAAACCTACTACAAACCTCAGATTTATCTTAGACATACCCCACCTCCATTAATCTTTAGCAATGCCTTGGCAATGCATTTTTATATATCCAAAACCATTCGACATTAATCACCATTTCCCCAAAAATAACTTAGCCCGCGATGGTTTTTACCCAAATCTGGCGCTGCCGCGGGCCGTCAAACTCCGCTAAGTAAATGCCCTGCCAGGTTCCCAGGGCTAATCTCCCCTGCTCAATAATTATACTCTGGGAGCAGCCGAAAAGCGCCGACTTAAGGTGTGCCGCAGAATTCCCTTCCGAATGGAGATAATCCCCCTGCCAGGGCACCAAAGATTCTAAGGTGGTTTCAATATCCCGACATACAGTCGGGTCAGCGTTTTCATTAATCATAATCCCGGCGGTAGTATGCGGCACATAAACTAAGCATAGGCCTTCCGACACTCCGCTTTGGGCAATAAATGCCTGCAGCTTCGCGGTAAGGTCGAGCATTTCCGTGCGCCGCCCGGTTTTCACCGTAAATTTATGCAGCTTCATCCTTCCACCCCTCCAATTACCTGGTTTATTTTTTAAAGTTTGATAGCAATTTTGATTATCGTAAACCAACGCACCATTTCAAAACCCGCGGCTTTCCGCTTCAGCTTGGAACAATTTAGGGCAATAAGTGAAACCGCTTTGCTGCCACTTTATACAATTCTCCCTAGTCATCTCCTTCTTTTGGTATTAAAAATGGATATTGGAACCCATTATCTAGTTCATGAATATAATGCTAACAGATAATATCCAGAATACTAATTAAAATAAAGGAGGGAATTTTAATGGGCTGTAATCTTGCGTATTGCATCGCCATCCTCTTAATTGTCCAATGCTGCCTGGGACATAAATGTCTAGGTTGATAAAATTGTAAAATAGATGGTATTCAAAGTAAAGGCAAAGTAACGCAAAGGCTAGGGTCAAAACATCCAACCCTAGCCTTTGCGTTAAAATAATCTGTTTAAATAACCTGCACCGATACTTCAGGCGTCCCACCGAATGACTATTCGATTGCCCCGGTCTTTTATTCTCTCGACTCCGGAGCCCGGCCGCTTTCTTTATCCGCCAGTTTTGCTCCAGCCAAAAACTCCTCGTGGTCGGTTTTTAATTTGGAATTAATGCTTTTCTTGGCTTTGTCCATTTTTTTAGCCATGGAAACACCTCCTTTCCGGCATATATAATGTTAATTTGTATTATCCCCAATCCGAGAATTAATCTACAAAGCTTGCCTAACATCATTAAAAAAGCCGATACCCGGCTGGCGGGATCGGCAATGTTAAGTGGGGTTTTTTTATTTAATTTTCTCGACAAACAGCGAAAGGTAAGCTTTTTTGATTCCTTTTTACAGAACCAAGCTTACCCTTTGCCGGTTAGGATGTGCAATTTAGCACTCCTCCTTATGGATTTTCCCTGAATTTCAGTCGGATCGGTATTGCTACCTTTCTTTCCTACTCGTTCTACCCCTCGTTCCTAATCAGTCATTAATCCTTCGATTAATTATCTTCAAAGTTCAGAGGTTTGCTCGGCTAAAAGTTTCTGCTTATTTCATCAACTTTATTATCCGAAACTTCGGTTTGCTTACTCTTACTTATGGTTTTCAGTTTCCCTAGTCGCCTTAAGAATTTTCAGTTAACCTCTTTACCTACTTAAACCTAAGCTTTTTCAGCAATTCCGTTTAACCAAGTTTTTGTTTTCAGCAGCTCACTTTTAGCTTAGCTCGAACTTTTCAGGGTTCCGTCTAGTACTTTAGCATTCCTTGAAGACTATTTCCTAGATTAATTTGATTGTACCGGGTGCCAATCAATTTGTCAATTTCATTTATCAGAAAATTTATTATATTTTTTAATTGGGAATGTTATAGCTCTATCTAATCTTTACCCTTCTCTCCAACCAGTATCCAAGAATGGCAGCGGGCTGATTTTCTGGAACACCTTAAATAAACTATGAATATAATGCTAGCGGATAACATCCTAGTTTAGTAGTTTAAAGATATTAGATATAAGGAGGGAATCTAAATGAACTGCGGACGTCAACAGCCAATTTTCGATGGCTGCAATCTCGCCTATTGTATCGCCATCCTCTTGGTAATCCAATGCTGCATCGGACAAAAATTCGATTTTTGTTAACAGTCTAGTAGTCTGTTAACACTAATTCTGTAGTTCTTCCCGGCAAAGTCGCCGTTGGTAATTCCGGGCATGTAATGCCTAACCAGTTAAGTATGTTCTAGTTTAAGAGTTAACAAGGTACTAGTTGCCTAGATGCCTAAATAGCAAGGACCAGGGTGAAAGCCCGGTCCTTGCTTTTTTTCTTTTTCCTTTTCCAACCTGAACCTGGTATAGTAAACATCTATTTACAGTAAATAGCTATTTACCAATGCGCTGATTTCGATTATACTGCCGGCGAAACTGCAATGATTCCTGACAAATACCGATTAGAAGGATTTCACTGCGTTTTCGCTCATGAAGTGCGAATAATCAACAAAAGCCTAAATTAACAGACCGGGAGATTTTTATGTTTAAATTACTGCGGGGATTAAAGCCCTATACCTTGCCGCTTACCTGGATGGTGCTCTTTCTCTTTGCCCAATCCCTGGCGGAACTTTATCTCCCCACCCTGATGGCGGAGGTTGTGAATAACGGGATGCTCAAAGGCGATACCGCCTACATTTGGACTTATAGCGGTTACATGCTCCTGGTGGCGCTGGGCAGCGGCCTTTGCGCCATTATTGGCAGTTACCTCATCGCCAGAATCGGGATGGGTTTTGGCCGGGACACACGGGAAAAGGTGTTTGCGCAGGTAGAGAGCTATTCTCTGCATGAGTTTGACCAGATCGGCACCGCCTCTTTGATTACCCGGACCACCAATGATATTACCCAGGTGCAAAACTTGCTGGTTGTGGGTTTGCGCTTCATGGTAAGCGCCCCTATCATGTGTGTCGGCGGGATCATCCTGGCCTATTCCAAAGACCCGCGGCTTACCCTCATTTTGGTTGCGGTTCTGCCGCTGATGCTCGTCTTAATCGCCGGACTGGCCGTGCTGATCATCCCTCTGTTTAAAGCGATGCAGGCAAAACTTGACCGGGTTAACCTGGTGCTGCGCGAAAATCTTACCGGCATCCGGGTAATCAGGGCTTTTAACCGGGTCTCGCAGGAAAAAGAAAGATTTGATCATGCCAACCGCGACCTTACCAATACCTCGATTAAGGTCAACAAAATAATGGCCGGGATGCATCCTTTGATGATGATGCTCACCAATCTCACCTCGGTAGCTATCATTTGGTTTGGCGGAATCCGCATCAGTCAGGGGGCTATG
The DNA here is from genome assembly GCA_964464665.1 of uncultured Syntrophomonadaceae bacterium. Lineage (GTDB taxonomy): Bacteria > Bacillota > Ch66 > Ch66 > Ch109 > CAYXHK01. Next base: position 11,682 of record CAYXHK010000016.1, on the reverse strand, counting down.
GGACTCGGCGATATGATGGCCTTTTTGCAGTATGCGATGATGATTATGTTTTCGATTGTCATGGTGACCATGATGTTTTTCATGTTCCCCCGCGCCCAGGCTTCAGCCAGCCGGATCAATGAGGTTTTAGACACTGTGCCGGAAATCGCGGACCCGGCTGTCAGTGCAAATCCAACTGGTCTGCCTAGTCTGCGCGCCACGGTGGAATTTCGGAAAGTTTCCTTCTCCTATCCGGGGGCGGAAGAACCGGTTTTAAGTGAGCTTTCTTTTGCTTTACATCCGGGAGAGGTGACGGCGATTATCGGCGGGACTGGCTCGGGTAAGTCCAGCTTAATCAACCTGATCCCCCGGTTTTACGATGTGGACCGCGGGGAAGTGGTTGTAAACGGCCGGGATGTCCGGCAAATGACGCAGCGGGAACTCCGCATGAAGATCGGTTATGTGCCGCAAACCCCGGTCATTTTCAGCGGAACCATTGCCGAAAATATCCGTTACGGCAAACCGGAAGCGACTGAAGCGGAAATAATCCATGCGGCGGAAGTGGCACAAGCGAGTGAGTTTATCAATGCCCTGGAACAAAAATACGATTCCCCGATTGCCCAGGGCGGCACCAATTTATCGGGCGGCCAAAAACAAAGACTGGCCATTGCCCGCGCGCTGGTGCGCCAGCCGGAGATCTACATCTTGGACGACAGTTTTTCCGCGCTTGATTTTAAGACCGATGCCCGGCTGCGCGCCGCGCTAAGCCAAGAGATTAAAGACGCAACCGTGATCATCGTCGCGCAGCGGGTGAGTACAATCCTGAATGCCGATCTGATTATGGTTCTGGACGAAGGAAAGATAGTCGGAATGGGCCGCCACCGCGATCTTATGCAGACCTGCGTGGTTTACCGGGAAATTGTGCTGTCCCAATTATCAGAAGAGGAAATAGCTTGAGCAATATGAGTAAACCCGACCAAAAAAGATGGGGAAAACCCGATCGAAACCGGCCCGTCCGGGGCTTGGGCGTTCCGGTGGAAAAAGCCAAAAACTTCAAGGGCACCATCAAAAGGCTCGCCAATTATCTGCGGCCGGACAAATACCGTTTCCTCCTGGTCTTTCTGCTGGCCATCGCCAGTACCCTGTTTGCCATTTTAGGGCCCAAAATTCTGGGTATGGCAACCACCAAATTAGCGGAAGGCGTGTTGGCCAAATATCAGTACTATCTTCAGTTAAATGCGGCCATCGAGCAAAAAATGTCCTCTGCAGTCATCAACGAATTACAAAGTCAGCCGATCCCCGGGTTTGACTTCGAGTATATTGGCCGGATTTTGCTTATTTTAATTGGGCTTTACCTGATCAGCGCCCTTTTCAGTTATGCCATGTCCTATATCATGGCAAGCGTTTCACAGCAAACCGTTTATCGAATGCGAAACGAGGTCAAACATAAACTGGATCAGCTCCCGCTTAAATACTTCGATCAGCGCACCTACGGAGAAATCTTGAGCCGGGTCACAAACGACATGGACAACATCGCCACCACCCTGCAGCAAAGTCTGACGCAGCTGATCACTTCTTTCGTTACCGTGACCGGCATCTTGATCATGATGCTTACCATCAGTCCCTTAATGACCCTTATCGCTTTGGTAAGTCTGCCGGTCAGTATGGCCATAACTGCGTTTATCGCCAAAAACTCGCAGAAATTTTTCAAGGAGCAGCAGCGCGCGATTGGTGAGCTAAACGGCCACGTTGAAGAAATGTACGCAGGCCACAAGGTCGTAAAGGCTTTTGGTCAGGAGCCGGAAGCAGTACAAAAGTTTACGGACATCAACCGCCAGCTTTATCAGGTAGGGTGGAAAGCGCAGTTCATCTCCGGCATCATCCATCCCGCCTTAAACTTGGTAAATAACCTGAGTTATGTGGCGATATGCGTAGTCGGCGGACTCCTGGTAGCCAGGCGGGCGATTGAAATCGGGGATATCCAGGCGTTTATTCAATACGTGCGACAGTTTACCCAGCCGATTGTGCAGCTGGCCAATATCGCCAATGTCCTGCAGTCCACAGTGGTTTCTGCCGAACGGGTATTTGAGGTCCTGGATGAACCGGAACAGGTTCCAGACCGGGAAGACGCTCCGGTTCTGGCATTGCCCAAAGGCCGGGTAGAATTTAAACAGGTGACATTTGGTTATAACGAAGCAGCGCCGCTGATGCAAAACCTGAATCTAGCGGTTGAACCCGGCCAGACGATTGCCATTGTCGGGCCTACCGGAGCAGGCAAAACTACCCTGGTTAATTTACTGCTGCGCTTTTACGAGGTGCAGGGAGGACGGATTTTGATCGACGGGGTAAATATCGCGGATCTGAAACGAGGAGACCTGCGCTCTTTATTTGGTATGGTTTTGCAGGACACCTGGCTGTTTAACGGCAGCATCCGGGCTAATATTGCCTACGGCCGGGTCGGAGCCAAGGAAGAAGAAATCATTAACGCCGCCAAAGCGGCGCATGCCCATCACTTTATAAAAACCCTGCCCGAAGGTTACGATACGATCCTTAATGAGGAGGCTTCAAATATTTCACAGGGGCAAAAACAGCTGCTGACCATTGCCCGGGCTTTCCTGGCTGACCCAGCCATCCTGATATTAGATGAGGCCACCAGCAACATCGATACCCGGACCGAGCTCCTGATTCAGCGGGCCATGGCCAGACTGATGAAAAACCGGACCAGTTTTGTGATCGCCCATCGGCTTTCCACTATCCGCGAGGCGGACCGGATCTTGGTAATGAATCACGGAGAAATAATCGAGCAGGGCCGGCACGCCGAACTCCTGGCCTTAAACGGCTTTTACGCGGATTTGTACAACAGCCAGTTTAAAGCGGAAAACCTGGAGGATAAAGTGGTTTCCTAACCTTAGAAATAAAATGCATTTTGCAGATAATTTATCAGCTGTCTTAGTCTTCTGCTGCTAAAAAAGAAAAAGGGAAGACTTAGAAAAATCAGGGTCTAAAATTAAATCAATTCCCTTTGTCCACTGAGTGACAAAGGGAATTAATCTTAGGGTCAAAATATAACCCTGTTACACGCATAGTCGTCACCTTTAGCAGACCTGCTTTGGCCACCCGGTCAAAATATAACCTTGTTGTACGCTTAGACCAGCTTAAATTATTGACCATGGATTAATCCAGGTAACCTTAACCTAAACCAAAACCACATCCCAATCCGCATCTGGCTTTGAGCTTTAACACTTAGATAGGTTTAATTTAACCGTGAATTAACCGGGGCAGACAGCGGGTACAGGTCCAAAACCCTTCCCCCTGAAACTTGACGGCAATTAGATAAGAGTCTTCTTCGGACACCTCGCAGAAACGACAAGACTGCGGGATATAATTTATCTGAGGCTGGCTTTTTTTATGCTCCTCCACCGCTTCTTCCGAAAACTCAGCTGCCTCTCTTTGCTGCAAAGAAAGTGCCCCGGTGGGACAGACCCCCAGACAAAAACCGGCGCCGTCACACAGTTCATCCCGTATCACCCGCGCCTTGCCATCCACTAATTCCAAAGCGCTCTCCGCGCAGGGACTGATACATAAACCACAACCGTTGCACAAGGCCTCGTCAATGTTGATAATAGTTCGGACACGCTTAACCATAATCTATCCCTCCTTTTATGATAACCGTTAAATTATTGGTCTGATTTCATTTCATTTTATTCGTTTTATCCGTTCCGTTGGCTGTTGTTGTTTGACATCCTGTCTCTATCCGGCATCGTACCGTCAGGACTTTAAAGGCTCAGGTTTAACATTAATCGTCGGCAGGTCCCGCTTAATTTATCTATCAATATATCTATCTCTAATGGTGGGTACCTTCAACCACCTCGATCCCCATTTTTTCAATGCATTTTCTGATCTGGTGCACGTGCGGGCATTTAGGATAGTCATCCTCGAGCAGCATACAGGAAGACAAATGCACCACATTCAAATCATATTTCAAAAGCTTTTCTACCAGACGGGAAACTCGGCGCCCGGAACATCCCCCACAGGTGAAAAATCCAATAATCTCCACATTGTCCCCATACCTGGAAAATTGTTGCTTTCGTTTATTAAAAGCCTTGAAGCAGGCCACGCCTGGGCAAACTTCAGACACCGTCTCACAGCGGACCACGGCAATCCGCAGCTTACCTTTATCCGCCTCGGTTTTTTCCGCAAATTTAATCTGCTTTTCGTGGGCTTTCCGGACGTCTTCGACGGTTACCTCCTGCCGATTGGTTTTTTTTACTTCCGCCTCGACCGCGCGTTTAGCCATACGCCGCACAAAGCCGGGTACCTTTTTCATTTCTTCGAGTGCCTCTTCGGTCCAATTCATTCCCAGCCCCTCCTTCTAAATCCAATGCAGGATAATTTAGATGATTTTAATCTCTTTTTGGTGCAAAAAAAAGAAGTCCAAGAGAAATCCGGAAGAAATCCAAAAAATCAATAGAGATCAAAAGAAGTCCAACACCTGATAAGATCCGACATCTATATTTTAACGCTTATTTTTCGATTCTCTAGTGTTTTTCGGTTGGGAACTTTTAGCCAAAAGGTCGGCTAAGGTTTCTTGGCAAAGCACCTGCAGCATGGCTTCCTGCGCCCGTACCAGCACCGGATGGACCGGACAGGTTTGGCAGTTGGCGCAAATGTAGCCGGGTGCCAGACAAGGATTAATGGCCAGCGGGCCTTCAATGGCTGCCATTATATCAGCCAGATTTATTTGATCTGCCTTTTTCGCCAGGCGGACCCCGCCTTGAGTGCCGCGCTGAGTCGTAACTAAACCGCTGAGCGCCAACAGCTGGACGGTTTTCTTTAAAAAGTCCTCGGGAATATCTTGCCGTTCAGAGATAATTTTGCTGGACAAAACCGCACCCTCGGGCAGACCGGCTAATTCTAAGAGCATCCGGATGGCATATTCCGTTTGGCGCGTAAGCTGCATTTAGCCGACCTCCTATTGTGGATTAAA
>CAYXHK010000016.1:0-6616 GCA_964464665.1 uncultured Syntrophomonadaceae bacterium | reverse complement strand
CCGGAAAAAGGATGTTTTACCCTTATAAACGAATATTTAGGAAATACCCCCTAAAAAAAGATTTGCCAACGTATTTAATATTAAGGTTGCGGAAACCGAGGTAGACAGATGGACCACGCAGTAAGCGTCCTGCTCGCCCAGGCCAGGGCGGGTGATCAAGGAGCGCGGGAAAATCTCATAGGCAGTTGTCGCTCTTTTGTGCAACAGACTGCCGGGGCTCTGGCTAATCGCAGCCTTGAATGGAGTCGGGATGATGAATTGAGTATCGCTTTAATTGCTCTAAATGAGGCGATTGATCTTTATCAGCCGCAAAAAAGGGTGCCTTTTTTGGCGTTTGCCCGAATCGTAATCCATAGTCGCTTAATAGATTTCTGGCGGAAAGAAAATCGGTTTTATCAGCAAACCTTGCTAATTAACGAAAACGGAAATACCCGAGCTGAGCAGCAGTCAGCCGCCGCTTTGGAAAGCCAATCCGCTTGGGATCGCTACCTGGAGGAGCAGATTACCTGGGAACGGGCGGAAGAAATCCAAAGGTTCCAGCAACTGCTTCGGGCCTTCCGCATCGATTTCAGTGAGTTGGTCAAGGTCTCTCCGCAGCATCGGGACAGCCGACAAACCAGCTTGCGGGTAGCCAGGTATTTAGCCCAAACCCCTAGGCTCATGGAATTCCTGCAGTTCAAGAAACAGCTGCCAGTTCAAGAACTAACCGAACAGATGGGACTTAACCGCAAAACGATTGAACGCTGGCGAAAGTATATCATTGCTTTAACCCTAATCCTGCATTCGCCCAACGAATTTAGCTATTTAAAAACTTACCTGCAAATCCCGGTTGAAGGAGGTTGTCATGATGAGTAATCAGATCAAAGGTATAGTGCTGGAGGTTAAAAAACACTCCTGTATCATCATGACGCCGGAGGGAAAATTCCAGCGGGTTCCTAAGCCTAACCAACCCGTAAAACCGGGCGCGGAAATTACTTGCCACCAATCTAACCTGAGCCACAGTTGGCTAAAAAGCGGTGCCATCGCCGCCATCCTTACCCTTTTCCTGTTTGGCTTTTCGCTGTATCAAACGATGCTCCCCACAGCTGTGGCCTATGTATCTTTGGATATTAACCCCAGCATTGAAATGGGGATAGATAAAAACAGTCTGGTCATCAAAGCGAAAGGATTAAACGATGAAGGGAGCAACCTGCTCAAACTCGTATCATTAAAGAATAAAAATGTGTACCTGGCGATTGAGGAACTGATTGCCGCTTCCATCGAGAATAATTATCTCGACCCCGACCAGGAAAACCTGATATTTGCCGCGGTTACCAATGAAACTGGGGTAGGAACCACGGTGGTGGAAGAAGAATTAGTCTATGACACGATTACCAGATCAGCCGCCAAAACGCTGCAGGCTCCGGTAAAGGTGCTGGTCACGGAAGCAAAGCCGGAAGTGCAAAAAGAAGCTCAAAAAAATGGCGTTTCTACCGGCAAGTATCTCCTCTATCTGGATGAAGAACAGTCTAAACAACATAGAGATAAGGCTAAGGATGAAAAACCGGCGAAGGATAATGACCAGCCTAAGGAAAGAGAACAGGCCTGGGAGAAAGACGAGGATAAATATAAAGACGAGGAGAATCAAAGAGACCTGGATAAACACAGAGACCAGGATAAGCCGGAAAAATCGCTTAAAACGCTGAACAAGCGAAGCCTGAATGATCTGGGTATAAAACAATGGGAGCAAAAACACCCGTCAGCACAAAAAAACAATTCCTCAAAGCTGAACGCGGGGAACCAAAACCAAAATTCGAAATCAAATTCCGAGAAACAGAATTCGTCAGCTAACCAAAATAAAACCCGCGATTCTAACCAAAAATCCGGTAATCGCGGGCAAAAGGGGAATAATTAAGATTAGAATTGAATTGGCCGATGAACCGCTGATCAAACTTGACAAGCGAACAGCCAGCTTAAAGGAACTCAAGGCCGGCCAAAGGGCTAATTTGGCCTTAGCTTAGCCCAAGATGGCCCGCAGGTCTTCGTCAACCGAACCTACCGGGGTCAGCCCGAAATTATCCACTAAAACCGCCAGGACGTTCGGACTGACAAAAGCCGGCAGCGACGGGCCAATCCGGATATTCTTAACCCCCAGATGCAGAAGGGTTAGTAAAACAGCGACAGCCTTTTGCTCATACCAGGAGAGCACCAGGGTCAAAGGCAGATCATTGACGCTGCAGTCAAAAGCCTTGCTCAAGGCCACAGCCACTTGAATCGCCGAGTAGGAATCGTTGCATTGACCCATATCCAAAAGCCGCGGAATGCCCTGAATATCGCCGAGCTTCTGGTTGTAAAAACGATATTTGCCACAACCGAGCGTCAGCACAGCCGTATCCGCCGGAGCCTTTTCCACAAACTCGGTAAAGTAGCTCCGTTTGGATTTGGAGCCGTCGCACCCGCCCACCAGGAAAAAGTGTTTTAAATCTCCGTTTTTAACGGCCGCAATGATTTTATCCGCTACACTCAGAACGGTATGATGGGCAAAACCAACTAGTACTGAACCCTTATCCTGGTCCTCCGCAAAGCCCGGAAGCTTGAGGGCGGCATCAATCAAGGGCTGAAAATCCCCGTGCTCCAGATGGGTTACCCCTGGCCAACCGACAGTTCCGGTTGTAAAAATGTTTTGGCTATAGCTTTGCTGCGGCTCCTGAATACAGTTAGTGGTCATCAGAATTGCCCCGGGGAATTCCGCAAATTCCTTTTTCTGATTCTGCCAGGCAGTACCGTAATTTCCGTATAAGTGCGCATGCTTCTTCAGTTCAGGATAACCATGCGCCGGCAGCATCTCGCCATGGGTGTAAATGTTGATCCCGGTACCTTCAGTTGCCTCTAAAAGCGCCTTGAGGTCCTTCAGATCATGCCCGGATACTAAGATGCACTTGCCCGCTTTATGGCCGATCGGCACTTCTGTCGGTACCGGGTGTCCGTAAGCACCCGTATTGGCTGCATCCAATAGTTCCATCGCCAAGTAGTTGATTTCTCCGCATTTTAAAACGAGAGACAGCCAGGTATTTAAGTCAGCTTTCAGGCTGCCCAGAGCGGCCATTGCTTCTTCGGCAAAGGCATACACCTTTGCGTCTTCCTGACCTAAAACCGCGGCGTGATGCGCGTAAGCCGCAATTCCCTTTAAACCATAAAGCAAAATCTGCTGCAGCGACTGGATATCGGGATCAGTTTCCCAGTTCGTCAAGAGACCCAGTCCTTCTCCTTGCTTGGTCAGTCCCTCGACGGTTGCCGCCGGTTCAAATTGGTCAGCCGGATTTGCGCTTTGATAAGGATGCCCGGCCGCAGCCAGGTCGGCTTTAACCTTTTCCCGATATTCCACGGCAGTTTGGGTCCAGGCCAAAAAACGCTCCGGGTCAAAGTTGACATTGGTTAAAGTGCCAAAAAGCGCGTCCAGGCAAAACCGGTCCATTTCCGGGTAAACCAGATCGTGTTTCCGCGCCTCGACCAAGCAGTTCGAAAGACCCTTTACCGCATAGAGTAAGGTGTCCTGCAAAGACGCTACCTCCGGTTTTTTGCCGCACACGCCCGTAACGGTACAGGCGACTCCTTTGGAAGTCTGTTCACATTGATTGCAAAACACAAACTATCCCTCCCCTAACTCTAAATTGAACAATAAATAAAATGGAAATGAATAAGCAGATAACTTAGTCCGTACAGAGCCGGCAACTCAACTCCCAACGCGTAGATGACCGTAGATTTCGTGAATTGTCGTTGGTTACTTAATGTGGATTAAATTTATCTACTTTATCTTATTAGATTGTAACCTACCGTTTTGATTTAGGCAAGGGGTTTAAAATACAAATTTAAAAATTTAACCGGGGAAGAAAGCGACCGCAGGCCTGATCCCCAGGATAACCCTCCTCCAGGATTTTTTCCAATCCCGCTCTTCCGACCAGCCGCAGCACTTCCCGGATCGGGATTTTCGGGGGGACTCTTCTGTCCAGGCTGCCGTATCGCGGAATACTCGCCACACAACCCCAACGGCTTTCGGTTTGCCCTTCGATCTCCACGGAAAAACGGCACTCCCCGCAAGTATGCACCGCCTTCTCCCGCATTTCGGGCAGGATCATCCGGTGCCCTTCCCATAACTTGTTGTCCTGCCCCGAAAACCTTTCGGCCATTACTGCACCCCGCTTAAAATATAAAACCCGCTACCCCGGTAAACTTATAAATAACCCGAACTTCAATAAACCTTTCGGCATTCTGGGTAAAAGGGCATAACGCAGTTGGTTCGCCGCCAAACCCATCCCTAATTCCGGCGGCCAACCCGCTTGCTCTTAAAAAACAGAATACACAAATATACCGGTTCCAAGAACGTATGTTCTATACATTATAAGCCAACCGGCGCAGGCCGGCAAGTTGAAGCGAACATATAATTAGATAGCTATTTTCGATAAATTCTATTAAAATATGCTTAAGTACAAAAATAGGGGGGACGTAAATGTCAAAAAGTGTTTGGGTAATCCTGGGAGTCGTTATCGTTTTGGCCTTATTGCTTGTTTCCGGTTACAACAGCATGGTAAGCCTGAATGAGAACGTAGACAGCAAATGGAGTCAAGTGGAAAACCAGCTGCAGCGCCGAGCCGACCTTATTCCCAACTTAGTCAACACCGTTAAAGGCTACGCAGCGCATGAACAACAAATATTTACGGATTTAGCCAATGCCCGGGCTCAGATGATGCAAGCCGGAACCGTGGGCCAAGCCGCGGAAGCTGATCAGGCTATGGGTTCCGCCTTATCACGCCTGTTTGCGATAGCGGAGAATTACCCGAATCTAAAAGCTGACGCCAATTTCCGGCAGCTGCAGGATGAATTGGCCGGCACCGAAAATCGGATCGCCACCTCCCGCAAGGATTATAATGACGCGGTACAGGCATTCAACACCAAAATCAAGCGCTTCCCCGCCAACATCTACGCGGGAGTTTTTGGGTTTGATGCCAGAGTTTATTTCGAAGCAGCACCCGGCGCTCAGACCGTGCCCAATGTCCAGTTTTAACTCTAGCAACCGACTTGCCGGCACGGCTTGGCCAGTGTCCATGCGTGCCCAATATCCAGTTTAACTTAGCAGCCGACTTTGCCAGCACGGCTTGTGCCTCCGCTCAGGCCGTGCCCAATGTCCAGTTTTAGCCAGTAGTCAATCAATCGTCTGGAGGAAATAATGAAAACAAAATCCGCAAGGATAAAGCTGTTTGCTCTGGCTGCCATAGTCCTCTTATTAGTCGGCAGCTTATTGGCCGGCCTCGGGGAAAACGCGGGGGTCTTGGCGGCCCCGGCGGTCCCTGGACCTACCGCGGACTTTTACGTCCTAGATCAGGCTCAGGTACTCAGTTCCGGCGTCGAAGGGCAGATCCTGAGCATTAACCAGGATTTGCACCGTCAAACCAAAGCGCAAATCGTGGTAGTAACCTTAAACAGTTCTGAAGAACGAGCGATTGAAGAGCTAGGCCTGGAAATCTTGCGCAACTGGGGGGTAGGCGACAAAGAACTGAATAACGGGGTCGTCTTGCTGGTAATCCCTTCTGAACGCAAATCCCGGATTGAGGTAGGCTATGGTTTGGAAGGAGCTTTACCGGATGGCAAGACCGGCCGGATTCAGGACGATTATATGCTCCCTTATTTCCAGCAAGAAGACTTTGACCAAGGGGTCTTAAACGGCTTTCAGGTCTTAGCGCATGAAGTGGCTAAGGAGTACCAGATTACCTTAAACACCGGCAATCCGCAGCCGGCAGCCGGGACCGGGGATCAACCCGCCCGGGAACTTTCGACGCTCGAATTGATTCTAATCGCAATCGGCCTGGCCCTGCTCTTTTATATTGACCGGCGCTTCTTCAACGGTTTTATCTTCGGTATGCTGCTGTCCACGCTGCTGCGCGGTGGTTTTCGCGGCGGAGGTGGCGGTTTTGGCGGCGGAGGCGGTTCCGGCGGCGGGGGCGGCAGCAGCCGCGGCTGGTAAAAACGCTAAGCTAAAGTTTAGGACTAAGCCCCGATAAGGCTTAACCTCTGCCTATAAAAGAAAGGATACGCAAATGGAATACCTCTCGTATTTATGGATCGTCCTCATCCTTATTTCGTTTTGGCCACTTTTTAAACAGAAACGGGTGCAGGCTTCCCGCATCGGCGTAATCCAGGCCCTGGAAAAAGAACGAAACAGCCGGGTTATTTCCTTGATCCACCGTCAGGAGTCGATCAGTTTCCTGGGTATCCCGGTGCGCAAGTTTATTGATCTGGAAGATTCGGAACAAATCCTGCGGGCAATCCGCTATACGCCGGATACGATGCCGATTGATTTGATCCTGCATACCCCGGGCGGTTTAGTGTTGGCGGCGGAACAGATTGCGCGCGCCCTAAAAAAGCACCCCGCGAAAGTAACCGTAATCATTCCGCACTACGCCATGTCCGGCGGCACGCTGATCGCCTTGGCTGCGGATGAAATCATGCTGGATGAGAACGCGGTCTTAGGGCCGATCGACCCGCAAGTCGGTCAATTCCCGGCCAATTCCATCTTGCGCGTCCTGCGCGATAAGCCAATCGCCGAGGTGGAGGATCAAACCATAATGTGGGCGGACATTGC
>CAYXHK010000015.1:0-17147 GCA_964464665.1 uncultured Syntrophomonadaceae bacterium | reverse complement strand
CGATGGGGCCGCTGGATCAGATCATGGGGATGATTCCCGGCCTTAGTGGGGCGCGGGAATTAAAGAAAATGGAAAAAGATTTTGACCCCAAAGAATTGGCCAAAGTAGAGGCCATGATTAAGTCCATGACCCCGGCCGAGAGACGCAACCCGGAGATTATCAATGGCGGCCGGCGCAAAAGAATTGCCAACGGCAGCGGAACCCGGGTTCAGGATGTAAACCGCTTAGTCAAACAGTTTGATGAGATTCGAAAAATGATGAAACAGCTTACCGAGGCAGGGCGCGGCAAAAAGAAAAAAGGACTCAAATTGCCGTTTATGCCCTGAGTTTAAATATAGATTTAACTGCTTAATTACAGCAGCAACAGAGAAAGGAGGTGTTTTGATTGGCAACTAAGATTAGATTAAAGCGGATGGGGGCAAAGAAGAATCCATTTTACCGGATCGTCGTGGCTGACTCCCGCTCTCCCCGGGATGGCCGGTTTATTGAGGAGCTTGGCTATTATAATCCCACTAAAGATCCTATTGAATTAAAGGTTGATGCTGAAAAAGCAATCAAATGGCTTAAGACGGGCGCTCAGCCTTCGGAAACAGTTAAAGCGCTGCTGAAAAAGGCGGGGGTTAACCAAAAATTAGCTGAAGCCAAAGCCGGCAGCGAAGCTTAGTATCCGTTTGTTTCAGGTAAATTGGGAGACGATGCATATGCGGAATTCCCAAGGGGGTTACTGTATTTATGAAGGATTTAGTTGAAATTCTAGCCCGTTCCCTGGTTGACAAACCGGAAAAGGTGGAAGTAAACCAGATCGACGGTGAAAAGTCTATAATTTTAGAACTGCGGGTAGACAGCGACGATATGGGTAAAGTCATCGGTAAACAGGGGAAAATAGCCAAAGCGATGCGTACCGTAATCAAAGCGGCTGCCGCTAAAGATGGCAAACGGGTAGTCCTGGAGATTCTTAAATAGTCGCGATATAGCCCAGGATTTCTCGGAGGCTTATGCAATTGAAACAGACTAATAATAATGAACTTAATTCTAAAATGATTACGATCGGTCAGATTACTACGGCGCAAGGCATCCAGGGCGAAATGCGGGTAATTCCGCTGACCGACTTTCCGGAGCGCTTTAACCAGTTAACCGAAGTGTTTATCCATATGGATAATGAACTGGTTCGGCATCAGGTAGTATCGGTGCGTCCGCACAACCAATTTATCCTGTTAAAATTGCAGGATATTGACGATCGGGATCAGGCTCTTCTTTACCGGAATACCCTGATCCAAATTCCCAAGTCCCAGTTGATGCCGCTGCCCAAAGGACATTACTACCTGTTTCAGATCGTGGGACTCATGGTTTATTTGGAATCTGGCCAGTATCTGGGCCGGGTTCAGGATATTTTGCGGACCGGCAGCAATGATGTTTATCAGGTGGTTGACGATAACCACCGGGAATTTCTCGTGCCGGCTCTGCGGGAGGTTGTAGCCGAGATTAACCTGGAAGAACAAAAGATGGTTATCCGGCCGATGCCGGGACTACTGGAGCTTTAAGGCAGGGGATAAAGGTGCAGGTCGATATTTTAACCCTGTTTCCGCAGATGTTTCAGGGAGTGTTAAGCTGCAGCATTTTAAAAAGAGCCCAGGAGAAGCAGTTATTAACCGTAAACCTGGTCGATATCCGGGATTATTCAACAGATAAGCATAAGTGCGTGGATGACTATCCTTTTGGCGGAGGACCCGGCATGGTCCTCCAGGCGGAACCGGTCGTAACCGCCGTAGAAGCGGTGCTTAAGCGGATTGAAGTGGGAAGCAAAGAGCCCGGTCCCGACCAGACTCGATTAGTCTTGATGTCTCCGCAAGGAAGTACCTTTACGCAGGAAAAAGCCCGGGAACTGGCCCAGTATTCACAGCTGGTTTTAATCTGTGGGCACTACGAGGGTTTTGATGAACGGATTCGGCTCTTGCTTAAGCCCGAAGAAATCTCGATCGGGGATTACATTTTAACTGGCGGCGAAATCCCGGCCATGGTCTTGGTAGACGCCGTAGCCCGCTTGATTCCCGAGGTGCTCGGTGAATCCGAAGGTGGGGAAGAGGAGTCTTTTTACACCGGGTTGTTAGAATTTCCGCAGTATACCCGCCCTCGCGTCTATCGGGGGTTAGCGGTGCCAGAGGTGCTGGTTTCCGGGCATCATGCCCGGATTAAGCAGTGGCGAAGGGAACAATCCCTGCTGCGTACGCGGCAGCGGAGACCCGACCTTTTAGAAAGAGCGCAGCTGCCAGCTAAAGAGCATAAGCTGCTGCAGCAAAATCGCGAAGGCACGCCCGATTTCCCTGAGGTAGGTAAGGATGAACGATAACAGGTCAACGGAAGTCAAATCAACCGACTTGTCCTTCGGGATAAAACCGGCCGAAACCGAAACTTTTGGCCAGGCTGAGCCGGGAGAGGCGAAGATTTTTATTGCCCTGGTACATCACCCGGTCTATAATCGGAATCAGCAGGTGATTTCGACTTCCATCACTAATCTCGATTTGCACGATATAGCCCGGTTAGCCACTACTTACAAGGTCGAGAACTATTTTGTGGTCCATCCTTTGGCGGTCCAGCGGCAGCTGGCGGAGGAGATTATGGGATACTGGAAGGAAGGATACGGGGCGCAGTACAACCAGGACCGGCGACAGGCTTTTGCCTGCTTGCGGCTTGCCGCTTCCTTGGAGGAGGCAGTGGAAACCATTACTCGCGAGTATGGGCAAAAACCCTGGACCATTACTACTGATGCCCGAGTTTATCCGCAGACGACCAGTTTTGGGACTATGCGCCGGCGCTTATCGACTTCTGGGGATAATTATCTGATCGTATTTGGTACTGGCTGGGGCCTGGAAAAATCGCTGATTGAACAAGCTGATTTTATCCTGGAACCGATTCAGGGGCGGGGAGATTATAATCACCTTTCGGTTCGGAGTGCTGCGGCCATCATCATCGATCGTTTGCTTGGGTAAAACTGAGTCATCGTTGTATTCGACTCTAGTACATGTTATAATTTTTACTATATTGGGGTAAGTATAGCTTGCGCCAAGGAGAAAGGAGAAAACATTCTGTGGATTTGATCCAGGCCATTGAAAAAGAACAGATTCGAAATGACCTGCCTGATTTTCGCCCGGGTGATACCGTAAAAGTTCACGCCAAGGTGGTTGAAGGCAACCGGGAACGGATTCAGGTTTATGAAGGGGCGGTCATTCGGAAAAGAGGCGGCGGGTTGGGAGCAACCTTTACCGTAAGACGGATTACCTACGGTGTGGCGGTGGAAAGAACTTTTCTGCTGCATTCACCCCGGATTGATAAAGTGGAAATCGTACGCAAAGGTCGGGTAAGACGTGCTCGTCTCTACTACCTGCGTGAACGGGTTGGTAAGGCTGCCCGGATTCGGGAAAAAAGATAATAACCTGAAAGGGACTGGCTTTGGGCAGTCCCTTTAGCTTTAGGGCAGCTGATACTAAGGCAGGTGAGATTTTTTTGGATATCCAATGGTATCCCGGCCACATGGTGAAAGCCAAAAAGCTGATTCGGCAAAACTTAAGTTTAGTCGATGTGATTATTGAACTGGTCGATGCCCGGATTCCTCTAAGCAGTCGGAATCCGGATATGCAGACTCTTCTGAGTACCAAGCCCCGACTAATCGTCTTAAACAAAGAGGATCTGGCGGCAGCGGATAAAACGCAGGCATGGTGCGCTTATTTCCGCGAGGAGGGGACCCCGGCCATTGCCCTGAGCGCTAAATCGGGCAAGGGTATCTCCCAGATCGTCACGATTGCCAAAGCCCTGGTCGAAGATAAAATAGAAGCTTTACGCTTAAGGGGACGCCGGGAGCAAGCCGTCAGGGCTATGGTAGTGGGAATTCCCAACGTTGGCAAGTCGGCGTTTATTAATAGTTTAACCAAGCGGGCCGTTACCCGGGTCGGGGATAAACCGGGGGTAACCCGCGGTAAACAGTGGATTCGGATCAGTCAGGACGTAGAACTTTTGGATACCCCGGGCATTCTCTGGCCGAAATTTGAGGACCCCGAGGTAGGCTTTAAGCTGGCCGTAACCGGCGCAGTGAGTGATTTGGTCTATGATTTAGAAGATGTAGGCGCTCAGTTGGTTAGTCTGCTCTCCAAAGTCGCCCCAGAGGCGCTGCGCTCCCGGTATCAGATTAAAGTCGAACCCAGCGAGGGAGAAAAGGCTTATGAATTGCTAAAGACGATTGGGCAGCGCCGGGGATTTCTGCAGACCGGAGGACAGGTTGATACGGTAAAAGCCGCTTACATGCTGATCCAGGAGTTTAGGGAGGGCCGAATCGGCCGCATTACCCTTGATGAACCGCCTGCTAAATCCTAATAACACCTGTCTTAAGCCTGCTAGTAAAGTTTATCTGGATGAATGAAGAGGAGCTTTTGCTTTGCAACAGATAAAGCCGGGGGCTGATATGACAGAATCGGTATGGCCTGCTTTCGGAAGCAGCCCGGATGAGGAAAAAGAACGGATACGTTTAAGTCGGCTGTATGCACTGGAACGGGATTTATGGAGTGTCGGCTGTCAAATGATAGCCGGGATCGATGAAGTGGGACGCGGTCCCTTGGCCGGACCAGTCGTAGCCGGGGCGGTTATATTACCCGGCGGCGTATGGCTGCCCGGTCTGAACGACTCCAAACGGCTTTCTCCGGGGCGGCGAACCGAATTGGCCGCGATGATCAAGGAGCGGGCCTTAGCCTGGACCGTGGCCGAGGTTGGTGTAGCCTATATTGATCAATATAATATTCGGCAGGCGGCTTTGGAAGCAATGCGACGATGCGTGGCCGGTTTGGCGGTGCCCCCGGACTACCTTTTGGTTGACGGAATGGTAATCCCGCAGCTTAAAATCCCTCAGGCCGGCTTAATTCGCGGAGATTCCCGCAGTGCCTCAATTGCCGCGGCTTCAATTTTGGCCAAGGTAGCCCGGGATGAATTGATGGAACGCCTGGACCCGGTTTATCCGGGGTATGGGTTTGCGCGGCATAAAGGGTATGGAACCCCCGAACATTTAGCTGCCTTGGCGCGTCTTGGACCCTGTCCGATTCATCGTTATTCTTTTGCTCCCGTGCGGGAATCCGCAAGAGAGATTCGTGCTTAATATACATACGACGGGCTGGATCATGCCTGTCGCAGTTACAAAATTGAGGTTCGCGTTTAATCGTACATCCTGACGGACAGGGTCATCGCTGGTCGCAGTCATAAAGAATAGAGGTTCGCGTTCACTCGTTACATTACATACTGCCGGGGGACTCCCTGAAATTGGGGCGCATCTTGGGCTAAGAGGTTTAAAGGCGGTTGGCACCAATGAAAGACCGGCGCAAAGAAACGGGACGGCTGGGGGAAGATCTGGCCTTAGCCTATCTGCTGGAACAGGGATACCAGCTGATAACCAGAAATTTTAGCTGTAAACTGGGGGAAATTGATTTAATCGTCACTAAAGAAGGGCAGACCGTATTCGTGGAAGTGCGTTCTCTGCGCAGCCGTCGATTCGGTCGGCCGGAGGAAAGCGTCAGCCAAAGCAAAAGGGATAGGGTAAGACGCATAGCCCAGTATTATCTGCATACTCAATCTCCAGCGAATCAGCCAGTCCGCTTTGACGTTATTGCGGTCATGATTGGCCCGGAGAATCGGGCGGTAAGTCTAAACCATATCCCCGCGGCCTTTTAGTCAGGGTATCCGCCTGAATTCAAAATTAATTAATTCATTAGTTTATTAATATTTATTTGCCCCTCAGGGGACAGATTGTTTAATCCTTTGTGCTTAAGTTTTGCGCAGGTAGTTGGGTTAAGCCTTTTATCAAAATACGGCTTAGCTTTTTTTATTGTTTTATTATAGTTAAGGCTGTTGCTGTGCAATTATTTCACATTATAGGACTGTAAAATAGAGGTTACCAGGTACCCGTCGGAATGATATTCCCGTTTTATCAACCCGACTCCCTCTTTATAATAATCATAACTAGTGGCCTTAGACTCGTTATAAGTGACCTTAATTTTGAGACAGTTCTCGAAATTTCCAGCCGGGGTGGCTACCGTTGCGTTCAGGTCGACTATTTCCCGGACATCTCTGGCGTTCGTCCACTTGGTGCCCACGGCTAGCGGGGTCTTCATGATTACCGTATTGTCGTTAGCCTGGCTGTCCAGGAAGTTTTCATCTTCGTAAGCTTCTCCCTGGAAATAAATCTGGGTTATGGCCTCGTCCGTCACCCGATAAACGGAAGCAAGAATTGTTCCGCTGTTATCTTCTTTCATCTGGGTCAGATTATCCTTAGTAAATAATATTTCTCTTATAAAAGCAGCGTATTCCATGCCTTCTCCCGCGTAGTCCCAGGTGCTTCCTTCAGTTATCGGAAAGTATTTGTTTAAGTTGGATGCGGCTTGGTTATTAGTTGGTTCACCAGCCGGATTCGGGGTTTCTGGCGGCTGGTTTTGCCCGTTTTGATTGGTTGGGTTTCCCGGGGGTGGGTTAGGCGGTTTAGCCGGTTGTTCTTGGAACAGAGAACAGCCGGTCAAGGTTAAGCTCAGGAATAAAACCATTATAGCCCCGATTAAGTAAAATTTTTTCATGATTATAGCCATTCCTTTCTTAAGGCACAAAACGTCATGTAAGAATTTATTTCAGACTTATTCAGTCCCTCCTTTAAGTCAGTTTAAGCAAATTGAAGCAGGATATTCATGAATGCGGCTAGAAATTTATCTAATTAGCTTAACGTTCAGTTGCCCCTAAAAGCAACTATATTACGAGGATTTGAATATTTAACAGTAAGGCAGGGATGCGTATGTGCGGAAGATTTACGCTGACCGCCGGTCCGCTGGACGTAGCCGGTAGGTTTGGCAGCGCTGGGGAACCGCCGCTGTTTCCGCCAAAGTATAATGCCGCCCCGGGGCAGGTGATGCCGGTTATTGTGGAGAATAAGCTGCAGCTTATGCGTTGGGGGTTAATCCCGTTTTGGGGCAAGGGACCGGCCATAGGTTCAAAAATGATCAATGCCCGGTCCGAAACCGCTGCGGAAAAGCCGGCATTCAGAGCCAGCTTTAGGCGTAAACGGTGCATTATCCCGGTTGACGGTTACTACGAATGGCAAAAGGACGGGAAATTGAAAATGCCTTGGCGAATTGTCCTCCCGTCGCGAGAACTTTTTGGTCTGGCGGGCTTATGGGACGCCTGGCAGACTCCGGAAGGAACCCTCCTTTACACATTTACGATTTTAACCACCGAGCCGGTTGATTCGGTCCGGTCAATCCATAACCGAATGCCGGTTGTGCTGCAGCCGGAAAGCGAGCAAATATGGTTGCACCATCCCTTTAATTCCCCGGGGGACGCAGTTTTTCTCCAATCCCTCCTAAAACCAGTAGCCGAACTGGAAGCCTATCGGGTGTCAACCTTTGTCAACAGCCCGGCCAACGAGGGTCCGGAATGCATCAGGGCTGTTTAATCAATTTTAAATAGAAATCAGACAGATTGGCGTTTAAGCTGAGATTGGGTTACAATCGCTTATTTGCCTGCTGGCCATTTGGATCTGGCTCTAAAGACAACATTTAGATTATTTCCAGAAGACCTGCGGTATTAAGGATGAGCAAGGCTACATACCAAACAAGTTGGTTTCTTCTGGCCGAATTCCAGAGCGCAATCCCCTTCCAAGTGATGTTTAAAATCATTAAAGAATCTGCTATAAGATGCGGTCACTTCGCAGCGCATAAGCTGGATTAAACTAAGTGAATGTTACCAGTAGATGCAAATTTCTTATTTCTTTTCCCAGATTTAAGCTAAAGCAAGCAGGAAAATGATTGTTTTCGACGAATACCCCGGTTGGAAAGATTAGCCGGGAGGTTTTAGGCGGTGCTGGCTGCGGTTACCAGTTTGGGGATTTTAGGCTTGGAGGGCTATCCGGTCGAGGTGGAAGTGGATGTGGCGAACGGGTTGCCCAACTTTGATTTGGTGGGACTTCCCAGCGCGGCGGTGCGGGAAAGCCGCGAAAGGGTACGTTCAGCGATCCGTAATTCGGGATTGGATTTTCCGCTGCAAAGAATTACTGTGAATTTAGCGCCGGCCGATCTGCGAAAGGAAGGGCCGGCTTACGATTTGCCCATTGCTTTGGGAATTTTGGTGGCTACCGGTCAGATCCCCAACCAGCGCCTACAAGGGGCTTTTTGGACCGGGGAACTGTCCCTCGACGGAAAGATTCGGGGTATTTCCGGGATTTTGGCCATGGCTTTAAAGGTAAAAGAAGAATCAATTCGCTTAGGACGCCCTTTGGCGTTTGTTGTCCCCCAGGAAAACGCTGAAGAAGCGGCTTTGATTGACGGCATTGAAGTATATGGCGCGGATAGTCTCCCGGAATTGGTATCCGCCCTGCGCGGCGAATTCGAATTGCCGCGGATTGCGTTTTCCTTTTCCAGACTAGGGCTGGGAGATGAGAATCGACAGGCCGATATTTTGGATATGGCTCAGGTAAAAGGGCAAGCCGGCACTAAACGCGCTTTAGAGGTAGCAGCAGCCGGTGCGCATAATGTAATAATGGTA
The DNA here is from genome assembly GCA_964464665.1 of uncultured Syntrophomonadaceae bacterium. Lineage (GTDB taxonomy): Bacteria > Bacillota > Ch66 > Ch66 > Ch109 > CAYXHK01. The sequence continues at coordinate 8,588 of CAYXHK010000015.1, read as the reverse complement.
GGTCCGCCTGGTTCCGGCAAGACCATGCTGGTCCGCCGGTTTGCTTCTATTATGCCTTCGTTAACCCTAAATGAATGTCTGGAGATTACCAATATATACAGTGTTTCGGGTTTGCTGCCTAAGGGACGGCCGGTCCTTAGAAAACGTCCCTTTCGCGCGCCGCACCATACCTGTACCGCGATAACCCTGGTGGGCGGCGGCCGAATTCCCCGACCCGGGGAGGTGAGTCTGGCCCATCGCGGGGTTTTATTTTTGGATGAATTATTAGAATTCAATCGGGAGGCTTTGGAAGCGCTGCGTCAGCCTTTGGAGGACGGTCAAATCACGGTTTCCCGTTTGCAGACCGCCCTCACTTTTCCCTGCCGTTTCAGCTTACTGGCCTCTATGAACCCGTGTCCGTGTGGGTATTATGGTGATAATTTAAAAGAATGTTTTTGTACGCCTCAGCAGATAAAAAGGTATCGCCAAAGGATATCCGGCCCGCTGCTCGACCGTTTCGACCTTCAGGTAGAAGTTCCCCGGTTAACCCTGGAGGAATTACAAACCTCGGTCAAAGGAGAATCCTCCCGGCAGATCAGGGAGCGGGTGGAGCAGGCCCGAATTCGGCAGCGGGAGCGGTTGCTTATATGCGGACTGGAGAATAACGCGGAAATGGGCAGCCGGGAACTGGAAGAGTTTTGCTGCCTGGATAACGCGGGCCGGTCTCTCTTGCAGCTGGCTTTTAAACAATTGGGTTTAAGTGCCCGCGCTTACGACCGAATCCTTAGGGTGGCCCGAACTATCGCGGACCTGGCCGGGGATGAGCAGATTCAAGATCAGCATTTGGCGGAAGCGATTCAATACCGAACTTTGGACCGGTTGAATTGGGATTGACCAGATGCCGAGTAAATGGCCGCGCCAGGGCTTTATCCAGACAAATGATCATAGATTTAAATAAAGTGTATTTAGATGTGTTCGTTTATTTTTGCGGACCGGTTAATTATTTACGCAATTGTTTCGCAATTGTTTATGGAAAGGGGAATTAGGTTGAATACTACCAGTGAAGAAAGGATTTTATCCGCAATTAGTCACCTGGGATTGTTTTTTCACCTGCCGGGACTCTTTATTGCTCTGCTGATTTATTTCGCCAAACGGGAGCACTCGGTTTTTATCGCTCAGCATGCGCTTCAGGCAATCGGCTTCCAGATTGTGATGATGCTGCTTGGAGGCATCTTCGGTTTTGGAGCGATGGGACTGGTGTTTGGAGGTTTAATCATGGGGGGCGTTGCCGGTGTCGTGGGAATGGCTGTCTTTTTGTGGTTTACGGTAGTATTGCTGGCTTTGTGTGCTGTGGTGGGTATCTGCCGGGCTATGCTGGGCAAAGATTTCACTTATCCCCTAATCGGTGAGTTCATCAATAGAATTGGGCGGTAAACCAAAGGCATCGGTTTTCACATCGAAACCCAGATTACCTTTTTAATAGGAGAATATGGCAGAAATTAGGGCGGGTGATTTTATGGAGGCCAAGGCTTATTGGGTGGGACTGAGCCGAGTTTATGGACTGGGGCCTAAACGGTTTCAGCTATTAATGAAGCACTTTGGAAGCCCGGAACGGGTGTGGCGGAGTAAAGAAGCGGAATTAGCCCAGGTCTTAGGCCGGACGTCGCCGGTAGTTCAAAATCTCTTGCAGTGCCGGGCAACTTTAGACCTGGAAAAAGAACTGGTGGATCTTAGGGAGCGTAAGATTCAAGTGCTGACCCTCGAGGATGCTGCTTATCCGGTCAACTTGCTTCAGATTTATGATCCTCCGCCCGTTTTATACGTTAAGGGCGCTTTAGCCCCGGAGGATGCCAAAGCTGTGGCTGTGGTCGGTTCGCGTCGGGCCACTCCATACGGTAAGGCAATCGCTGATCAACTAGCTTACGATTTAGCTCAGGCGGGAATCACGGTGGTCAGTGGATTAGCCCGGGGCGTGGACACCTGCGGACACCGGGGCGCCTTGCGGTGCGGCGGTCGGACCTTGGCGGTTTTGGGCTGTGGTGCGGATGTGGTTTATCCTCGCGAGAACCGGGAACTGTTCGAGGAGATAGCGGCTAAGGGTGCGATTATCAGTGAGTTTCCCCTGGGAACTCCGCCGGAAGCGACCAACTTTCCGGTGCGGAATCGAATTATCAGCGGACTTTCGCTGGGGATCTTGGTCGTAGAAGCGGCGGAAGATGGCGGGGCTTTAATTACGGCAGATTTTGCGCTGGAACAGGGTCGCGACGTTTTTGCCGTGCCGGGAGCGATCACCAACCGTTACAGCCGGGGGACGAACCGGCTGATCAAAGAAGGGGCCAAGCTGGTCGAAGGGGTTGCTGATATCCTGGAAGAATACCCGGCTATAATGCTTGCGCCGCAAAGTGCGGCACCTGAGCAGTTAAGTTTCCCCCTGGACCCCGATTTAAACTCCGAAAGAAGTGATGAGAAGAAAAAGGCCGCTAACCGGCCGGCTGCAAAAGCGCGGTCTTTGGCCAATCTGGATGAACCAGATCCAGCCGAATTAAGCCCAGCCGAAAAGCAGCTGCTTTCCCGGCTCTCCCTGGAACCGGTCGTTGTTGATAAACTGATTGCGGACAGCGGCTTGACTCCATCCCAGGTTATCTCTATACTTATGTTCTTAGAGATGCGTGGTTTAGTGCAGCAATTACCCGGGCGGCGTTACGTCTTAGGGAAGAATTATATTTAGTAATTTATTTAGTAATTAGGGGTTTAACGAATAAACTTTGGGAATATTTATGTTATGAAGTATAATAATCCAGTAATAAACGAAATAGGCATTGGGGTGAGGGTAATTGTCAAAAGTGCTGGTGATTGTGGAGTCCCCAGCTAAGGCCAAAACGATAGAAAAATTTTTGGGTCGGCGCTATACGGTAAAGGCATCTATCGGCCATGTGCGGGATCTACCCAAAAGTCAGTTTGGGGTAGACGTGGAAAAGGATTTTGAACCTAAATATATTGCGATACGGGGTAAGGGCGACATCATTAAAGAATTGCGCAAAGCCGCCAAAGGAGCGGATCGGGTCTTGCTGGCTGCGGACCCGGATCGCGAAGGGGAAGCGATTGCCTGGCATTTGCAGCATCTGTTGAACCTGGAACCCAACGAACCGTGTCGGATTGAATTTAATGAAATAACTAAGCAGGCGATTCAGCAGGCGGTAAAGGCCCCGCGACCGATTGATCAGGATCGGGTGGACGCGCAGCAGGCTCGTCGGGTTTTAGACCGGGTAGTCGGGTATAATCTCAGTCCTCTGCTTTGGCGAAAGATTCGGCGCGGTTTAAGCGCCGGTCGGGTGCAGTCGGTGGCGGTGCGTTTAATCTGTGACCGGGAACAGGAAATCCAGGCTTTTAATCCAGAAGAATACTGGACTCTGACCGGGCAGTTTCAGGCGGATAAAGGGGCGGGGCCCCGTTTTTTAGCCAAATTAATCAACCTAAACGGTGAGAAGCTTACCATTTCCAATCAGGAGGAAATGGAAAAAGTCTTAAAGGGACTTGAAGGCGCAAAGTACCAGGTGGCCCAAATCAAGAAGCGGCAAACCCGGCGTAATCCTGCGCCACCTTTTACCACGAGCACCCTACAGCAGGAAGCTTATCGCAAATTAAATTTTACGGCGCGCCGGACCATGCGGGTGGCCCAGCAGCTTTACGAGGGCTTAGCAATAGGCAAAGAAGGAATCGTCGGCTTAATCAGTTATATCCGAACCGATTCAACCCGGGTTTCCCCGGAGATTCAACAACAAGCCCGCGCCTTTATTGCCCAAAAATATGGAGCTGAATTCGTTTCTCCGCAACCGCGGATTTACGCTTCCGCCAAGAAGGCGCAGGACGCTCACGAGAGCATCAGACCTACAGCGGTGCTCCGGGAACCGGATTCAGTTAAGGATTCATTAACCTCGGAACAGTTCCGTTTATACCGCTTGATCTGGGAGCGTTTTGTGGCCAGCCAGATGAGTTCGGCGGTTTTGGATCAGACCCGGATTGATATATCTGGGGCGGGTAAAGCCGGGGAAGAATTAATGGCGCCGAATAAGAATTCAAATGATGCTGCTGTTTACGGTTTTCGGGCCAATGGATCGATTGTCCGTTTTCCTGGTTTTATGCAGGTATACGTAGAAGACCGGGATGACGAAGGCAAAGAGGGAACCACCCTCCTTCCCGAACTAACCGAGGGTCAGTCTTTAAAGGTTGCCAAACTGGAGGATAAACAGCACTTTACGCAGCCGCCGCCTCGTTATGGCGAAGCTACGCTGGTTAAGACTTTAGAGGAAAAAGGGATTGGCCGACCGAGCACTTATGCGCCGACCATTGAAACGATCGTTTCCCGCGGCTATGTGCTCCGTCAGGAGAAGCAGTTTGTGCCAACGGAGTTGGGTTTTTTAGTCGTGAATTTGCTAAAGGAGTATTTCCCGGCCATAGTTGATCTGGAGTTTACCGCGGAGCTGGAAGAGAAGCTGGACCAGGTCGAAGAGGGAAAATTCCCCTGGAAACAATTAATCCGGGAATTTTATTTTCCGTTTAAGGAAACTTTGGATTATGCGGATGCCCAGATTGGCCGGGTCGAGTTGACTGACGAAGAATCCGATGAGCCCTGCCCTAAATGCGGCCGCTTAATGGTGATTAAACGGGGGCCGTTTGGTCGATTTTTAGCCTGTCCCGGTTTCCCCGAATGTCAAACTACCAAGCCCATCCTGGAAGAGATCGGGGTGGAATGCCCGCGCTGCGATGGGCAAGTAGTGGTGCGGCACAGCAAAAAGGGCCGAAAATTTTTTGGCTGCAGCAAGTTTCCCGAGTGCAGTTTTGTAGCCTGGCATCAGCCTACCGGGGAAAAGTGTCCGCAATGCGGAGACCTGCTGATGGAAAAAGCAGCCCGGGGCAAAGGAAAATATTTAGTCTGCGTAAGCAGCGAGTGCGGCTACCGGCCAGATGGTCAGCCGCCTGTCAAACGGCGGGCCAAGGCTGCCGGCGCCGGCTTCGAAACTAAAACCAAGCCTAAAAGCAATAGCAAAACTAAAGCCAAAGCCGCAAGCAGCCGCAAAGGCGCGGCCAAAACCGCGGCTGAGTCTAAAACTAAAACAAAAGCCAGTTCCAAAAGCGTTGCTAAAAATACCGCTGCGGAAGTTGAAAAAACGAGCGCCAAAGGCCGAGCTAAAAAAACAGCCAGCGAGGCTGAACTTAAAGCAGGCACAAAAGAGCCGGCTGCTAAAACGAACAATAAGGAATCAGCTAAATAATTTTGATTTTAATTGCAATAAATAAATCTTAAAATTGCTAAAGGGTTCTTAATAAAAAATAGATAAATAATAAGGGAATGATAGTTTTTTGGACAGGGATTTGAATGCCGTAAAGGTGATCGGCGGGGGGCTGGCCGGCTGTGAAGCCGCCTGGCAAATCGCAAAGCGCGGGGTTAAGGTGAATCTTTGGGAAATGCGGCCTAAAGCCTGCACTCCGGCGCATCATACGGAATGGTTAGCCGAGTTGGTCTGCAGTAATTCCCTGCGCTCCAACGAATTAAATACCGCTCCGGGTTTATTGAAAGAGGAAATGCGACGTTTAGGGTCGATTATCATAGCCAGTGCCGATGCCAACCGGGTACCGGCCGGAGGAGCATTGGCCGTAGACCGGGAGGGTTTTGCCCAAACCGTTTCTAAGGCCATCGAAAACCATCCCTTGATTCAGATCGTTCGGGAGGAAGTGGAAACCATAAATCCTCAGGAACCGGTCCTGATTGCTACGGGTCCCCTTACTTCACCCGCTCTGGCGGAGAGTTTAAAAGCACTGACCGGCGAAGATTACCTGAGCTTTTATGACGCTTCGGCCCCGATTGTAACCCTTGATTCCCTGAACCAGGAACGGATTTATTGGGCTTCGCGTTATGATAAGGGCGAACCCGCTTATTTAAATTGCCCGTTGAATGAGGAGGAATACCGCACCTTCTATACGGCACTGGTTTCGGCTGAACGCCATCAAAGCCATCAAAGCCATCAAAGCGAAGAGAGCGGAGAGATTCGCTTTTTTGAGGGGTGTATGCCGGTCGAGGTGCTGGCGGAGCGCGGGAGAGACACTTTGCGGTTTGGGCCGCTAAAGCCGGTTGGCCTAAAGGACCCGCGCACCGGGAAAATCCCCCATGCCGTAATTCAACTGCGGCAAGACAACCGAGAGGGTACCCTGTTTAACTTGGTCGGTTTTCAAACTCAACTGAAGTGGCCCGAGCAGGAAAGGGTGTTTCGCCTGATTCCCGGATTGGAGAAGGCTGAATTTGTCCGGTTCGGGGTAATTCACCGAAATTCTTATCTTAAAAGCCCACTTTTAATGCAACCCACGATGCAAATGCAAATGTATCCGTCGGTGTTTGTGGCCGGTCAATTGACTGGGGTTGAGGGATATATTGAATCCGCCTCGAATGGCCTGGTGGCCGGGATCAATCTGGCCCGTTTCGTGAAAGGACAGGAGCCGGTCGTTTTCCCGCCGGAGACGGCGCATGGCGCTTTGGGTCATTATATTACCACTGCTCTGCCGGAAACTTTCCGGCCCATGAACATTGCCTTTGGACTTTTGCCGCCCTTATCCCAAAGAGTAAGGGACCGGTCTAGCCGCAATAAACAGTTGACCGAAAGATCCCTGGAATTAATTATGAATTATGTGAATTTTTAAATAATACTTGCTGTATTCTTAATTTTTATGGTACTATAATTATATTAACTTTAATTAATGCAAGATGAGGGTAAGCGGTGCTTTAGGATATGGAACGGGCAATTGACTTGTTTTTGATTTATCTGAAGACGGAACGAGGGTATTCCGAACATACCCTGATTAATTATTCCGCTGATTTGGGCCAGTTTACCCAATTTATCGCCCCAGTGCTGGGAAAACCGGTTGAAGCCGTCCGACCTGGGCAAATCACTCATTTAGTGATTCGTCATTATTTAGGGCATCTGCAGAAATTAGGACGGAGTCGAGCCACAATCGCTCGAAAACTGGCGGTTTTACGCACTTTTTTTAAGTTTTTGCTGCGACAGGGACTGGTTGAGCGTAATCCCCTGGAAAGGGTCAGCACCCCGAAGCAGGAAAAACGTCTGCCTAGTTTTCTGAGTGAAAATGAGGCGGCCAAACTGGTTGAAGCTCCCGATCCGGTTAGCTTATTAGGGATAAGGGATCTGGCTATTTTAGAAGTGATTTACGGTTGCGGTCTCAGGGTCAGTGAACTGGTTGGTTTAAACCTGGTCCACCTGGACCTGGCGGGCGGTTATTTGCGGATTAAAGGCAAGGGGGGCAAGGAACGGATTGTCCCGCTGGGCCGTCAGGCCGCAGAGGCTTTAGAAGCATACTTGGCCAAAAGCAGACCGGGACTCGTTTGCCGCCAGAAAGCAGCGCTCAAAGAATCGGTCAATGGCCACGGCCAGCCGTTATGGGAACAGCCGATTTTTTTGAATAAGCACGGCACCCGGCTTTCTGACCGCGGGGTAAGGGATTTGGTTAAAAAATACGCCAGCCGCTGCGGGCTCAATCAGACGGTTTACCCCCATTTGTTACGTCATACATTTGCGACCCATTTGTTGGATCGCGGGGCTGATTTGCGCTCGGTTCAGGAGCTTTTGGGTCATGCCCGTTTATCAACCACCCAAATCTATACCCACGTAACCAAGAAACAATTGCACCGGGTTTATCGTCGCAGTCATCCCAGAGAGAGGTGATTAGGATATTTCGAGGTACGACCATTGTGGCCATTCGAAAAGCCGGAAGAACCGCTATCGCCGGTGACGGACAGGTTACTTTCGGCAACTCGATCGTGATGAAACACCAGGCCCGAAAAGTTCGTCGGCTTTATCGCGATCAGGTTATTGCCGGTTTTGCTGGTTCTGTTGCGGATGCGTTTACTTTGTTTGAGAAGTTTGAGGGAAAATTGGAACAGTACCGGGGCAACTTACCGCGGGCAGCGGTGGAGCTTGCGAAGGAGTGGCGGACGGATAAGGTCTTGCGGAGACTGGAGGCACTACTGGTTGTGGCTGATCGCGACAACCTTCTTATTGTATCCGGCAACGGGGAAGTGATTGAACCCGATGACGGCATAGCGGCAATCGGTTCGGGAGGCGCTTATGCGTTGGCCGCAGCCCGGGCTATGCATCGCCATACCGCTTTATCAGCCGGGGAAATTGCCCGGGAAGCGATGAAAATTGCGGCAGAGATCTGTATATTTACGAATGAAAATATAACCCTAGAAGAGATAGGGGAGAAGATTTCCGAATGAGAGGAGTAAATTTATTTTGGAAAGTTTAACCCCGCGTCAGATCGTGGAGGAGCTGGACCGCTACATCGTGGGTCAGGCGGAGGCGAAGCGGGCGGTAGCCGTAGCGCTGCGCAACCGGTACCGACGTCAGCGGTTGGATATAGACATTAAAGACGAGATTATTCCAAAGAATATTATTATGATCGGTCCAACTGGGGTAGGTAAAACTGAGATTGCCCGGCGTTTGGCCAAGCTGGTCAAAGCCCCCTTTATCAAGGTAGAAGCCACAAAGTTTACCGAAGTTGGCTACGTTGGCCGAGACGTGGATTCTATGGTCCGGGAT